>JAQVME010000082.1 GCA_028703745.1 Clostridia bacterium | reverse complement strand
GTTTCCGTCTTTTTCGTTTACGCGCATATTTGTAAAGGCGCAACGTCCGTCCTTGTAATCCATAGTCTCGCCGTCGTCCTCATAAAGCTCGAAGCCGCCCTCGCCGCGGTAAACGTGCACGGTGAGCTTGTCGGGATTCTGCCATTTGTTGCCGGAGTCGCCGGAAAGAGGAATAATCGCGCCTTCTTTTGCCAGCGCGGGGATACTGCTCACGCCCCGGAACATATTTATTACTTTGCCTCCGTTATATATTCTGCCGGTAAAGATATCCGTCCATCTGCCTTCTGGAAGCCAAACTGCGGTTTTTGCCATCTGAAGTGGCTTTATCAAGCGTGTCACTACGGGCGCGACTATCAGCTCTGAACCAAAATAATACTGGTTGTTGTATTCGTAGGCTTCAGGGAAGGTGCTTCGATAATACATTGGCTCGCAAAGTGGGATACCCTCTTTGTGGGTTTTGTAATTCATTGAATATATATATGGAATGAGACGGTGGCGAAGTGTCAATGCCTCTTTTGTATAGCGTTCGGTGACGTCCGAGTAGTTCCACGGCTCCTTGCCCTGCAAGTCGTGGGAAGTCGAATGCAATCTGTTGATGGGGCTGAATATCCCGAATTGCAACCAGCGCAAATACATCTCGTTGCTCTTTTTTCCGAGCATATGCCCGCCAATATCGTGGCTCCACCAGGTATAGCCGATATTTGCGGCGTTTGCTGTGAAATAGGGCTGGAATTTCAGCGAGCACCAATACATATGTGTGTCGCCGGAGAAGCCCAGCGGATAGCGGTGGCTGCCCACACCGGCGTATCTCGAAAGGATAAGCGGACGCTTATTATTTCTTTGGCTGTTGAGAAAATGGTAATGGTTGAGCGGCCAAAGCGGGTCAAGACCCTTGACAGCAGTTTTTTTGCCTTGCTGCCAGTCCATCCACCAGAAATCCACGCCTTCGTCTTCATAAGGGTTGTGAAGCACCTTGAAATATTCGCTGATAAACGTCCTGTCCGTTATGTCGAATTTTATCGGCGCCTTGCTCGCAGGGTCTATACCCATAGCCTCCGCCATCTCCTCGTACATATCTTCAAACCAGCGTACTCCGTCGGAGGGGTGAAGGTTCAGCGTTGTTCTCATATTGTTGTCGCGGAGATATTTCAGAAAGCCCTTGTAGTCGGGGAATAGCTCGGTGTTCCACGAATAGCCCGTCCAGCCGGGGCGCGGGCTCTCGATTTTGTTGATGTTGAGCTTGAATTTTTTGTTTACGTCCACCCAATGCCAGTCCATATCTATGGTGGCGACGGTGACGGGAATGTCCTCTGCCTTGAACCTCTCCATAAGCGCGGTATACTCCTGCTGTGTATACGCGCGGTAACGGCTCCACCAGTTGCCGAGGGCATAACGCGGAATAAGAGGCACCTCTCCGGTAAGCTTGAAAAAATCGGCGAGGCATTTGCGGTAGTCCCTGTTGTAGGCGAATATGTATAAATCCGTGGCTTTGTCGAATCTCGGCACGGCTTGCCCTTTCATAAGCAGAAGAGAGGAACTGTCATCAAGCACGCTTATGCCGGTTTTTGACATAAGTCCCATGCCCAACCGTACCCGCCCTATCGTGAAGTCGAGCGTGCGGCGTGTGCCTTTTAGGTTGTGCTTATTTGAGCATTTTACCGTACGGTTGTCCTTTATGAAGGTTATTTCGGTAATTTTGCGCGAATTTTTATTGAAACAAAATCTTGCGGCAGTCGTCTCTATATATAGGTAAGCGCCTTTTTGGCTTTGGGCGAATTTCGGCTTGTCAAAATCCCTGAACCAAACGGACTGCGTAGCCTCGTCGGTGAATTCTCCCGTTTCGACTCTCAGCAGCTGCGGCGTAAGCACGGAAATTCTGTAGCCGTCGCCGCTTATGATATACTCCTTGGCGGTTTTTGGCTTGACCTCGGCTATAAGATGCTTGTCCAACATAATTAATGCTCCTTTTTATATACTTATGGTATATTATAAAGCATTTTTCGGGGATTTACAATAGAAAAAAGAAGCCAAAACGTCAAACGGACAGTCCGTCGGACTGTCCGTAGCCAATTTTTGTGGGCGGATTGCCGGCTAGACAACCTCTGTCATTTAGCTCAGCTTTCTGCAAACAAGGTCGGAATATTCCGTGAGGTTGTCTACGGGCAGACCCTCAATCAGTTGCGCCTGCACAAACAATATTTTGGCAAGGTCTTTGATTTCGTCCTTGTTTTCGACGAACAACTTCCGTATTTTTTCGTACAAAGGATGATTGCTGTTGAGTTCAAGCACCTTTTGCGCCGAAATCCCCTGCGCGTTTGGCATGGCGTTAAAAACCTTTTCCATTTCTATTGAGAGGTCTCCTTCGGAGGATAGACAGACGGGATGGGTCTTCAGACGGCTACTCAATTTTACCTTAGCTACCTTATCGCCCAAAGTATCTTTTATAAGGGCAAGTATCTGCTTGTCGTCCTCTGTCTCAATGGTTATATTCTCGTCGGCAAGCCCCAGCTCTCCCGCCGACACCGAACGGAACTCTTTCTTTTCGTATTCGGCGAGAATTTTTATGGCAAACTCGTCAATATCCTGCGTCAAGCAAAGAATGTCATAATCATATTCCAGCACCCTTTCGACTTGCGGCAGCACTTTTATGGCGTCTACGGACTTGCCTGAAGCGTAATAAATATATTTTTGGCTGTCCTTCATTTCGTCAAAATACTCTTTTATGGTGACGGGTTTATCCTTGCGCACGGAATGAAACAGCAGCAGGTCCTTGAGTGTATCTTTATTCATACCCCAATTATCGTATATGCCGTATTTTATTTGCAGACCGAACTCCTTGAAGAAGTTCTGATACGCCTCTCTGTCGTTTTCGAGCATGGCGGCAAGCTCGCTCTTTATTTTCTTTTCGAGATTGGCGGCGATTTTTTTCAGCTGATGGTTGTGCTGTATGGTTTCTCTCGAGATGTTCAGCGTCAGCTCGCTGTCAACGACGCCTTTTACGAATGAAAAATAATCCGGCAGCAGGTCGGCGCACTTATCCATAATAAGGATACCGTTTGTATATAGTTTGAGACCCTTTTCGTAGGTTTTTGAATAATAGTTGTAGGGCGCTTTCGCCGGAATGAACAGCACTGCGTTGAAATTTACGCTCATGCCCTCCGCCGAAAAATGTATGACTTTCAGCGGCTTTTCGTAATCGTAAAAAGTATCTTTATAAAAGGCGTTATAATCGTCTTCGGTAAGCGCGCTCTTATTCTTCTTCCATAACGGAACCATCGAGTTCAGAGTTTCTGTCTCGACATATTTTTCGTTTTTTGAGGAGTCTTTTTCGTCGGTTCTCGCTCTTTCGACGTCAAGCATTATGGGATAGCGTATATAATCAGAATACTTCTTTACAAGCTCCCTTATTTTGTATTCCTCGAGGAATTCGTCGTAATGCTCCTCCTCCGTATCGTTCTTTATATACATGGTTATCGCCGTGCCGCTTTCCGCCTTATCGGCTTTGGTAATTTCGTAGCCCTCGGCGCCCTTTGAACTCCACATATTTGCCTCGGCGCTGCCGTAGGCGCGACTGACAACCTCTACCTTGTCGCTGACCATAAACGCTGAATAAAAGCCCACGCCGAACTGTCCTATGATATTGACGTCCTCGCTACCTTCCATATTCTGTTTGAAATCCAGCGAGCCGCTGCGAGCAATGACGCCTAGATTACTTTCGAGTTCCTCCGCGCTCATGCCTATGCCGTTATCTGTTATTCTGAGAATGCGCTTGTCTTTGTCAATTTCGAGCTTTATCGAAAAATCTTCCTTTGAATAACTCAAATTCTCCTTGAGACTCTTGTAATACAGCTTGTCAATGGCGTCGCTGGCATTTGACAAAAGCTCCCGGATAAAGATTTCTTTGTGGGTATAAATAGAATTAATCATCAAATCAAGTATTTTTTGGGATTCAGTCTTAAACTTCTTCATATTTACCTTCCTTTATTTATTATTCTGGCACTCGACAGTGGCGACTGCTAAAATGTATTATAGTACCTTACAAGAAATTTTGCAAGCATTTATTATAATTTTGCCCGCGCGGATTTTATTAATCCGATTAATTAGCTTTGGCGTATTGCAAAAAAGGCGTTATGCGTTTATAATGATTAATAAAGAAAAACATCCTATATTTATTTTTAAGGAGATATATAATGTCTGTTGGTTTGATAATTTTGATAACAATAGCTTCGGCAATCGGCGCGCTCATTCTGTTCATGATAATCAGAACAGTACTCACAAAACCCGTAAAGGTCGAGAAGCGCAGCTTTGAGCCTGTACCCGTGGACAAGGACAGGGTGGCGCAGAAGCTGTCCGATGCCGTGCGCATCCCCACGTTGACGGTGCTTGACGATACTATGAGCTATGACGAGTTCCCAAAGTACCACGCTTTCCTCGAAAAAGCCTTTCCGTTGCTTCACAAGGCCGCCGAAAAAACGCTTATCAACAATTATAGTCTGGTCTACAAGATTGAAGGCAGCGACGCTTCGTTGCTTCCCGGTTGCTTTCTTGCGCATCAGGACGTAGTGCCTGCGCCCGCAGAGGGTTGGGAGGTGCCGCCTTTCTCCGGAGAAATAAAGGACGGCTACGTATACGGCAGAGGCTCTCAAGATATGAAAGGACAGATGATAGCGCTGCTTGAGGGCATAGAAATATTGCTTGAACAGGGCTTCAAGCCGGCAAGAACCATATATTGCTGCTTCGGACACGACGAGGAGTTTACCGGCAAGGAAGGCGCAAAAAATATAGCCAAGTATCTTCAAGAAAACAACATCCGCTTTGAATACGTAATTGACGAGGGCGGCACGGTGCTCGACGGCAGCATTATCGGCGTCGACGGCATGCTGGCGCTTATCGGTACCTGCGAAAAGGGCTATCTCGATATCGAGCTAAAAGCCAAAAAGAACGGCGGACACTCCTCATCTCCTTACAAGAGAAACGCCGTCGACCTTATGGCGGAGGCAGTTTATTACGTAGCCATGACACCTATGAAAAGCAGCTGGTCTCTGCCCGTGAAACAAATGTTCAAGGCGATAGCGCCGAACATGAAACCGCTGATGAAATTTATATTTGTAAATCGCGACATACTTTCACCGCTTCTGAAATTCGTGCTTGCCATAGCAAATCCCATTACCAACAGCCTTATACGTACTACCTTTGCGGCGACGCAGGCGAAGGGCGCAGGCGCGCCCAATGTGTTGCCTCCAAAAGCCAGCGCCACCATAAATTGCCGCATAAACGTCAACGAAAATAGCGATATGGTCATAAAGCACGTCAAGGAAGTCGTTGGCAAAAACATCGAAGTAAACGTTTTGCCGGGCATGGCGGAGCCGACTCCCGTATCCGATATAACAAGCGCCGCTTATTCCGTGCTTACGACGACGATAAACGAAGTTTTCGAGAACTTTTTGCCTGCGCCGTATCCGTTTATTGCCGCCACTGACGCAAAGTATTATTACGGCGTCTGCAACAACGTCTACCGCTTTACGCCCTTTCTTGTGAGTGAGGATGACCGCACGAGAATTCACGCCATAAACGAAAGAACCGATATTGACGGCTTAGTCAAGGCGACACAGTTCTTTGCACGCTTCATAGAGAATAGCTGCAAATAAGATTTTTATTGCATAAGAAAACAAACAGCCCATCTAGGGCTGTTTGTTTTTTGGCAAAAACGCCTCAAAACCCTGCTTTGTTTCTGTAGAACAGGATATTTCTTGCAAGTATATCGGAATAGGAAAAAGAGGATAATTCTCCGGCAGAGCTGCGTATGGTAAAGATTGAGGGATATACGTTTTCGACGACGCCTTCGATTTCTTCGATTTTATTTCTGCCGCGGTTGACCTTGATTTTTATCGCGGTGCCCTGCATATCCTTTATTTGTTCTATAGTTTTGGTTATATCCTGATTGACCGTTCTCATAGCTGGAATTATTGACGCAAAATTTTTTTTTAACCCGTTTTTGTCATATTTTCCACCGGTGCTCAATAATTTATAAATATCGGATATAACAGGGGGCAATATGATAAAAAACAAGGCGGTAATAAACACCGGCAACAGAATCGAGCTTGAAGGCATAATGTTCATGCAGGAGGCGGAGCTGAGTCTTTCCGCATGTAAAAACGTTTTGGGCGTTTCTGCAGTCAGCCGTATACTCAATTATGAGGCGCTGAACGGAGAATTGCGCATTTCGGGCAGGCTGACGGCAAAAATCCTCTATGAAAATATGGAGGACGGCGTAGAAAGTCAGGATTACAGCCGTGAATTTGCCGAGACGGTTCAAATGGATATCACGGCAAACGACAAGGC
>JAQVME010000081.1 GCA_028703745.1 Clostridia bacterium | reverse complement strand
CAGCAAGACAAAAGAAGTGAAATTTGGATATACGTAGCCATAGCAGGAGCCGTACTGGTTATACTGCTGGGCATAGTGATTATTAGGAAGAAAGCATAAAAGCGAGCATTTTAAGAGGTGGCTAATGTACAAACACAAACAGAATAGTAAGGCGCTGGCAATAGTTGTGGTGGCCCTGTTGGTTCTTATTGGGGCATTCATATCTATACTGCCCGAAGAAGCAACGAACGCAGGTGCCGACGTAATTACTGTTGACAGCGATTTTTTCTATCCGTTGGAAGGTGAAAAAACCGAGGTCTTTATTTCTTTATCACCGAGTTACGAGTTATTGTACAAGGGGACAAGCTACATTGAAGAAAACGGCGGAACATACTATACAGACGCAGCGCTGTTTGCCGCTTTGGAGTTTGAAGACATAATGGGCACACCCATAATCGATTTGACGGCGGGGGATATCGTCGTCACCGGAATCACCGAAATAAAAGACGTTGATACATATAGCAACGTAACCTTTGCCGTGAGCGCCTCTCATGAGACTTATTACGGCACGCTTATTACAACAATAGACGTTTCTCCGAAATCTCTCGGAGTGGAGATCGCAGCGTTGCCGTATATATATTATGGGCAGACACTCGCGTCCACGCCCCTTGTTTATACGGGCTTCGTCGCAGGCGAAACAGCTTCGTCGCTTGTGTCGTCAAACGCGCTTATCGAGCCAACCATAAACAACGTCAATGCTGTTTCTCTCGATCCAGCCAACAACGGAACAATCATTATTGAACTCAACAACGACGGCTCGGCTGACAACTATACGCTGAATATTGATGTTACGCAAAAATCGCTTATCATAAACAAGGCAAGAGTCAGCATTTCGCTCGATGGGGGCATTCTTCCTTATATATATATGGATTATATAGACGGCAGCAATCCCGTTCAAGACTTGTTCGATGAAATGTCCTTTACAAACACCGATATTTCACAGCCCGTTGTATCGGGTATTGCGCGTACGGATATTGTCATAGTTTCTCCGCTTGCCTTACTAAATGCCGGAGATTACGATATCACGACGGCAATAGACGGAAGCAATATATATTATACTATCTCGCCCTCACAGACGGCGCTGGAATTTAGTATCAGCAAGGCAGTATTTAATTATATTAACAGCTCGAATATCTCAGGATATTTCAGCTATGACGACGAGAAGGCTTACGATGCGACGACACATATGTCAATCAGTGTTGCGCAACCGACAATTAACGGCATAAACAGCGAGATTATCACGATAACCGGCGCCGTGTCCGAATACGCGTCAAAAGATGCCGGCACGAGAAACTATACAGTTACTTATACCATTAACAGCACAAATTACACCGTTGAACCCGTGTTGATGGACGGAGCGCTGTCGGGAACAATTCTATCATATGATGTTACGGATACAAGCGCGTTGCGCTTCCTTGGTATTAGATTGCAGAGGGAATATGATACGACTTTAGATATGCCGCTTTATGACAGGGTGTATTTTGTCAGGAACTCGTTCATGACGGTATTTAACTACCTTTCTGCTAAGATTCAGACCGAATACGGACTGTCGCTTTCGGACAGTCAGCAGTTTGTCAATTCTTTGACGTGCTTTGTCGGGGATCAGGCTACAGACCCGTACATAGTATTAAGAATAGACAAATACGCTGCGCTCAATCTGTTCTACGATTTTCTTAACGATGCGCAGGATGCAAATTTTGCCATTGCCGGGCTTCTTGGAGGGCTTGATTTCTGGCTGGATTCTCAAGTCTACGATTATGATTCTTATAACGGTGACGGTGTCGCGGATTTATTCTTTACCGAACTCAATGAAGTGGTTCAGCTATCTGACGGCGCTTCCCATATTTTCGGGCAATACGATTCAAAGGACGCTGTCACTGAGCTGGTGACAAGTATCGGTTATTATATAGATTACAACGGCTTTTCTCACTCGAATTATACCTTGCCGGGCGTGGGAACCGTAGGCGCTGACGGCATTATAATGAACGCCACTATCGGTGTGGATTATCCTACGCTTGAGAAGATTTACGGACAGCCCAATCCTACCGATATTTATGTTCCATTCGTAGATACGGCTGACCTTGCCGCCGCCATTGGGATGCCGGTTACGCCCGACGGCAACGTGATCTATCTGCCGCTTGCGGCGCGCTCCGCCATTTCGCTCGACAATTATATGTACTTCAACAGATTGCTTACGGATTTTTATGCGTCGGACTTGAGCGAGCCCGAGGTTGCGGCAATGTTAAGCGGAGACGAATTGTATTATGTATACGATGTGGACACCAATGTTTACAATGTCTATACAAGCTATGCCGATTATTTAATAGGCAAACAGGCAAGATACAATCTTTCAGCCTTTTTGCCCATAAAGAATTATAACTTTCTAGCCATCCTGAGCCTCTACGATTCAAGCTATTCCTCGTCACCGGGACTGCAAGTCAATCCCGTGGATACAGTCATTGATACCGCCGATATAGAATTATCTAAGGAGTACAGCAGAGACGAAAACACTGATTTTTCGAACGCCGCGGTAGCCGTTACTACACCTTCTTTCATTGACGGAGAAGAAACCTTGTTCTATCTTGAAATAACAGCGCATTTTATTGACGCTTTGGGCGACAGGGTGAACCACGTAGCCTCAAGCTTAAGAATCAGCGATTTTGTGTTTATGGTCAGGTACTTTGAGGATTATACCGACTACAGTCAGGACCAACTAAATCTTATGTCGTGCAATTACCGCATAAACGTTAAGTCCTTATGCGATATCATAGACGCAATATCGGGCGTTTCGCTCGAGGTATTTGTCGAAACAGAAGAAATCTGGGTGAGCTACTCCGATTATAATCTTCTTTATAATACCAGAAACATTCTTGACTGCAGGATTTCGGAGGCGGTGCCGGATACTATTTCTATAACCGAGGCGCAGCTGCTTATCAGAATAGGGGACGGTCAGTCTTTCTATTACGGCAACGATATACTGTCCGGACTGATTATCGAATACGAGAATTTTTACCAAGAAAATCCGGGCGAGGTTTTTGATGTTACATACCTGATAAAAACTATTTTTGGCGCGGGCATCACTCACGAAGAAAACAACGCGCTTCCCACCGGACTCATTCCCTCAGAAGACGCCTACAATATGACGCTTTCAGGCTACAGCGTAATTGACGCCGTCTGGCAGAGCGCGTACGGCGCAAATTACAATATCAACGTCGACACCGGCGCCATAGACTTCTACGTAAATAAACCCACCCTCGAGTATACTATCGCAAACAAAACAAAGCCTTTCGGCGAGTTTGATCCCGTTTTTACCTTCACAACTATTACGGGCAACAGAACAAGCGACTTTACTGCGCTCCAAGATTTGCTTGACAGGACATCAGCTACGCAGGATAACGAGAATGCGGGCAGCAGCGTAATAATTGAACTTAACCCCCACCTTTATTATGATTATACGCCGAACACTGCCACGCTCACCATAACAAGAAAGGTTATTAATATTGTGCCCAACTCGTTCGAGGTCACTTACGGCACGGCTGATTTTGAGACAAGGCGCTTTACCGTAACCAAGGATTATACTGCGTATACTCCGCTTTCTCCCGAGGGCATAGAACTTTTGATGTCCTATTCCTGCCTCGTTTCCTCGCTGAACGCAGGTCCGGACTATATCCACGACATAACCGGCGCCGCCATTGACGATTCAGACCCGAATAGGGGAAATTTCACCGTAAACCTCACAAACGGGCTGGACAAAATAAGGATTGTTCCCAGACCTGTGTCTGTGGATTTGACGCCGCTTGATACGTTGCTTACAAAGGTTTATGACGGCGACATCTTTAAAATTTCGCTTAAGGATGAATCCTCCTTCGATTATTACAACAATCTTCCCGGACTTTTGACTCCCGAGCAAATAGAAGAGAGCAGCGAGTACGTAGATCTTACGGCGCAGCTGGCATATCAAGAAAGAATTTTTTACGCGCTTATCGGCGGCTATAAAAATAATGTTTTGGAATCCATGATCGATAGAACTATGGTAGGTAGTAAGCTGCTGGTTTTTGATACTATATATCTTGCTACGTGGGACGATATCGGCGATATTATTCAGTGCAGTCTGGATAACTACTATTTCGACATACCCACGGAAGGAGAAATAACGCAGAAAGAGGTGCAAATAGACACTACTCCGAATAGCGAAACCTACAAAAAGACCTATGACGGCGAGGCGCTTACAGTGGCTTTTGACCCACTTATGCCGACGGGGCTTGTCAGCGGGCACTATTTTGATGCTGAAAGCCTGTGGCTTTCTTCTGCGGAGACGCGCGCCGCCGTTACTGCCCATGCGCTGTACTTACAACAGCAAACGGGAGGATTTGTCATTTATGATGCCGAAGGCAACCAAGTGCAGGCGAACTACGTCATATCCACTACTGATTTTGGCGGCGGCACTATAGAAGCGAGAAAAATCAAAGCATCTATTGCCACTGATATCAATCACACCTATGACGGTCGCAGAATTCTCATCGATTTGACCGATGGCAACGTATATCGCACGAAGGGCGGAACGTCCGAACTGCTTATGAATAAGCCGATAATTTATGAATACGATACAGGCAACTACAACGAGAATACGCTTGGAACTGTATTTGTCGGCACTCATACATTATCATTAGGAGAGCTTATTACTCCTACGGCAAACGCTTTGCGCTCGGCTTTGGTACTCAACGAAGAAATTGATTTCTCGGGTACAGAACGAACAAATTATCAGATTCTATACGCCAACAATATTTGGGCAAGCGTAGCAAAAAGACCCTTGACCGTAGACGTCAATGAACTTGAAGAGTTATTGAGCAAAGCATACGACGGCACGCCTTACGCCGTAGAGTTGGATAACGGTATGGCTGATAATCTTGTTGAGTTGCACGAAATCAGTGGAAAAAGAATAACCTTTGACGGCAACGTCAGCCTTGTAGAAGGAATCGCGCAACCAAAGGCGCTCAATTCCAGCGTAGAGGTGCTTATTTCCGACGAAAATACCGTTAACGTCGCCTCGAACTACGCCATTGACTTCACCGAAAGGTACGCGACCATTTATCGCCGCGAGCTGATGGTGGATATCACGCTTGACTCGGCAGTATCAAAGACAAAGGTCTTTGACAACCAACCTTTCGTAATTACGCTTACGGCGTTTATGCTTGCTAACCTTGCGGAAGGAGACGCTCTTTCACAGGGCACGCTGGCAACGCCGGACGGAAACGTGTATACTCTCGACTCGGGAGACAATATCGTTTATGACGGTGAGGAATATGCAGACAAGATAATGCAGGTGTCAGAAAGCATACAGATAATGAGAGGTGTTTCGAATGTCACCAATAATTATAATATTACACTCCAAAATAACAATGTAGCCATAACGCAAAAACCCCTTAGCGTGGATATGACGAAAGATTATATCTTTCTCGATTTCACCTACAAAGGTATGCTGTTCGAATTCCCCATAACAAACAATATGATTACCGGACTGATATCGGGACATTCCGTGGCATCGTCCTCGTCTCCGCTGGTTTCAGAAAGCCAAAACGTAGGCGAGGGCATAAACGTCATTTTCCCCGAAGGAGAAGTATATATTCAAGATGAAACCTTTACCCATAACTACAGCTTCAGCTTCGTACCGTGTCAAATCGAGATAACAAAACGCTTTGTCGAAATTGACGTCAGCAGCACCGGTCTTGAACTGTCAAAGGTTTATGATACAGCGATTTTTGAAGTGGAGCTAAGCGGTGATATGGACGTATATGCCGGAGATCCAACCAGAGGGCTTGTCCCCGGTCATACGTTTAGCGGCTCGGCAAAGAGCGCTGACGGCTTTGCAGGCGCGACTAAATCGCTCATATTCCAATGCGATGCAATATCCGATGTGTCGGGCATTCCGGATTATACCGCAAATTATAATGTTATTTATACAAATATTTCCGCCGTCATCGAAAAACGTCGGCTGGATATAAATATTAATGCAGAATTACCCGAAGGGCACAGCAAGGTATATGACGAAACTAAGCTGACGGTACTTATTACTACGGCTATGCTTGACGGACTGCAGGGTGACGATTATTTGGTAGACAGCGGCGATAATATGAGCTTTCGGCGTACTACAGCCATAAATGCCGGAACCTACAGTATTGACAGCGCGGGTGAGGGCGATATAGTCATTATGCGTAGCGGTCTGGCGCAAAACCTCTCCGAGAATTAGACCTTTACCTATATATCCCAAGGTCTGGTACATATTCTTCAAAGAAGGGTATCTGTCACGGTACGCGG
>JAQVME010000080.1 GCA_028703745.1 Clostridia bacterium | reverse complement strand
AACACCCTTTCCCGAGGTGCTTATTCACGGCATCGTCAGGGATCCGCAGGGCAGAAAAATGTCAAAATCCCTCGGCAACGGCGTTGACCCGCTGGTATTAATAGACAAATACGGCGCGGATACCTTGCGTTTTTCGCTGATGACGGGAGTTGCTCCCGGCGGAGACACGCGCTTTTCCGAGGACAAGATGGAATCGGGAAGGAATTTTATGAACAAAATTTGGAACGCTTCGCGCTATGTTCTGATGAATATCGAAGGCAGAGAGCTTGCGCAAATGGACGCCAAGGCTTTTACTCCCTCGGACAAATGGATATTGCAGAAGCTGAACGGTGTTATTCGCGAGGTAAGACGGAATATCGACAATTATGAGATAGGTCTGGCGCTCGGCAAGCTGTACGACTTCGTGTGGAGCGATTTTTGCGACTGGTTCATCGAGTTGACAAAGCCCGTGCTTTATTCGGACGACGAAAAGGGCAAGACCAACGCGCTTGCCGTGCTTATGCATGTTCTTCAAAGCATTTTGAAGCTGTGCCACCCCTTTATTCCGTTTATTACAGAGGAGATATGGAACAATTTTTCCGACACGACACTTATGGTGCAAGATTATCCCGAGGAGAACCCGGCGTATGCTTTTGACGGCGAGAATTTTGAGAAAATAAAGGATATTATAGTCAAAATAAGGAACCTGCGCGCCGAAATGAACGTACCTGTCAGCAAGAAATTGCGCGTATACATCGCCACTGCCGACATCAAGCCGCTTATTGCCGAATGCTCGTCCTATATCGAGAAGCTGGCAGGCGTTGCGGCAATAAGCTTTATAAGCGACAAGGAAGAGCTTGCCGAAAAAGTTTCAAACGCCGTCACAGACAATGCCGAGATATATATTCCTCTAGGCGAATTGATCGATTTCGATAAAGAGAAAGCAAGATTGTCAAAAGAGCTCGAAAAGACAGAAATCGAGATAGCTCGCGGCGAAAAAATGCTTTCAAACACCGGCTTTGTCGCAAAAGCGCCGCAAAAGCTTATCGAGGACGAAAAACAAAAGCTGGAGAGCAACAGGCAGCTGCAAGAAAAGCTGCTGCAACAGTTGCAGTACTTGGGGTAGAAATGAATATTATTTTTGATTTGGACGGAACGATATCGAACAGCAGCGAAGGCGTAATTGCTACCTTTCGGGCGACCTTCAAGCACTACAACGCGCCCGAGCTTGCCGACGAAACCATAAAGCAATATATCGGACCTCCTATGGAAGAGACCTTTGCAAAATATCTGCCGGCAGACCAAATAAACGAAGCTGTGTCGCATTATCGCAAGCTTTACAAGGAGCAGGGCGGAATTTTGAAGAACAGTATGTATGCCGGCATAGACAGGTTGCTTGCACATCTCAAGAGACTGGGGCATAAGACCTACGTTGCCACCACAAAAGACATAAATGCATCGAAGACTATTTTGAAAAATTTCGGCATTATCGACCTTTTTGATGGCGTTTACGGCGTAAATACCGCCGAAGGGCTGTATACAAAAACCGACGTGCTCAACCGTTTGTTTGAAGAAACGGGCGCCGTCAAGGACGACAGCATACTTATCGGTGACACTATTTATGACGCAAACGGCGCAGAGGATGTCGGAATAATAGTAGCAATCGTGCTTTATGGCTTTGGGACGCGCCAATCTCTAGCAGGCAAAAAGGTGGAATTCTTTGTCGATACCGTCGAGGAATTGTTCCATAAATTCCCGCAGGCAAAGCCGGAATAAGACGGTATATTCATCGCGAGCAAATAAAAATCATAAAAAAAAGGGTTATACGGCATTCCGAATAACCCTTTTGTTTTTCTACTATGAATATCAGTTGTCAAGTTTGTTTTTTCCCGGCGAATATACTGTCAGACCTTCGTCGGTATAATACTTGCGGTTCATCATGTTGAAATAGCTTGTTAAACCGCAGATACACAGCATTGTCATATACATTGGAAGAGTAACGATACTCAGCACACCGAAGGTCGGAAGGGTGCAAACCATGACAATAGCGAAATATACGAGATTTATGGTGAGTACCATGGGATAGTTCACGCCAAAGCTTTTCAGCCCCAGTTTTACGGACTGAATGAACGTTTTGATAACGTTTTTTCCGCCGTCGGCAATCAGCGGCAGCCATTGCGAAAAAAGCGTAATTCTTGCTGAGTATACTGCCAGAAAAAGTCCGAAAACAATAAAAAGCGCAGACACCTTAAATATTTTGTATAGAGCGAAAAACATTAGCATCGATAAGAACAGCGCGCCCAAATCGATAATAGAAAAAATAATTGAAGAAATCAATGCGTATAGCAGGGTCTGGGGGAAGTTGGCGACAAAGCTGGAAAGAAGTCCCGATGAATAGCCCGTAGTCATTTTGTTGTGAAGCATCTTTGTGGCAGGAACAAGCGCTAGCGTGCCGAAGAACCTTGCAAATATAACAAGCAAGCCGAGGAAAATAAACCTCGAAACCAGCAATAAGGTGTTGTTCGAGAGATAATCGGTTGTAGCGTTCCATATGGCGGAAAGATTTTTTACGGGGTCTTGAATGATGTCGGTGAACGAAAGCGAAATACCTTCAATTTCGAGCGCTTCGCGCAGACCGTCGAGCAAAGGATTGAATAAACTGACAAACAGCGCCGCCGCAATAATAAAAGCTATGAATATGAGTAGAAGCAGCTTGTACGATAGCGCCAGATTGCCGGCGAAGATGGACAGAGAGTTCTTGAATTGCATTCTTTACCTCCTTAGGTACGGTCTCTTGACCAGATCTTCTCTCGTGATGCCTTCGATTTCAAAATAGGCAAGCAGGCTTACGGAAGTAAAATAGACGGTTAACAAGGTATAGCTGACGGCGTTTATAATAAATTTTAGTATGCCGATGGCGCGTAGAAGATATGACAAAATGCCGAGTACCAAAATTACGCCGAGCGGTATGATGTATGCGGTGAAAATCCTGCCCTTATCGGAGTGGCTTTTTGAGGCAGCGGTCTCCATTGCCTTAAAAGGTTTGAGTCCGTTTATGCTCATTACCGGCAACCAAAGAATAAGAATCGAAAAAATATAAAACATAAGAACGACTATCCCCAAGGAGAAAACCATTGATAAGATATAGCTTGCCGCTTGATTGGGAATGAATTGCCACAGGAATAGGAACAGGCAAATAAGTGACTGAAAAAACAGTAGCGAAACGGTCACCGCGGTAACCAGCGCCAGCGACGGAAAGAAATTTTCGTTAATGAGATAAAAAAGGCTTTTAACTTGAAATTTCCCCACTCGCATGCTTCTTATTGTGATAGTTGTTATGGCGGAAACTGAGAATACGAGTAAAATATATCCCATGAATAGAAAGCCCAGTCTGAGAGTATCGCGTTGAATCAGCGACATCCACAGTTCGGAATACGACGCGTACGCTCCTGTATAAGTCAAAAGCCACTCAAAATAGCCCGTGACAGGGAAAAACGCCGCCAGCATAAGGCAAGCAGGAAGGGCAAAAAGAAACAAAGCTAAGAATCTCTTGCCGTTGTCGAGCCTGAAAAGATATTGCATTGTTAAACTAAAGTATTTCATATGATGAATTATAACCCATGCCGCTTCATTTTGCAACTGAAATGAAAAAAAACGCATCAAAGACGGAGTTTTGTCCGGCGGAGTTTTTTGTTTTTTCTATTGCATAATTACTTTATATAATGTATACTTTTATATGTATATTTATGTATGCAACAATGATATGCCTAGGAGTTCTTATGAAGTGCCAAAAAAAGCTGTGCCTGCTCATAATACTATTATTAATTTTTACTTGCGTGCTTGCCGCCTGCGAACAGCCGCCGGAGGTGGTCACCATAACCTTTACGGTAGAAGGTAAACTACATAGAGAATACATAATAGGGCACGGACTCGGGCTGGCGGAGATTCCCGAGGTTCCGCAAAAAAGCGGCTATCTCGCGAACTGGAGCATTTCAGAATTTTCAGAGTTTTACAAGGACACCACGGTAACCGCCGTTTACACCAAGAATTACTTTAAGGTCACTTTCAAATCCGACAACCTTATCATCAGAACGACGAACGTCACTGTCGGCGAAAACCCGTCCTCTATGCCCACGGTACCGCCCAGAACCGGCTATACCGCGGAGTGGGATATTACTGATTTTACAAATTTCACAATGGACACCGTCGTAAACGCTGTCTATACCCCCATTATGTTCAATATTACCTTTGTATCCGAGGGCAACGACGATATCGTGCGCCAAGTGGCTTACGGCGGCGACCTCACGGACATTCCCGCCGTTCCTTTCAAAGAAGCAGGGCTTACGGGCGTATGGGATACGCTGGTCTTCACCGACATAACAGACGATATGACCGTAGAGGCGCAGTATCTGCCGAAGATGGTCAATGTCACTTTTGATGACGAGGGGGAGCTGACGGAGAGCCTTTTAGAATACAATCAGCAATTGCTGTTGCCTTATGATTTAGCTAAGGACGGCAAGATATTCGGAGGATGGTTCCACGACGTTGATTTTGAGCAAAAAGCTGTTGATGCCGCCGTTACCGACGATTTCACTTTATACGCATATTGGATTAGCATAAACAATCAAGACGCCACTGCCGAGAGCATGTTTGAATTTACAGCGCTTGACGGTGGAGGTTACGGCATTGCCGCCGCCCCGTCTGGGGTACTTCCCGAGGATATTATCTTACCGAATTCCTACGACGGACACCTGATCACAAAGATTATGGATGGCGGCTTTAAGAACCGCAGCTCGCTAAAAACCGTGTTGCTTCCCGTAGGCATAACAGAAGTCGGATTTGAGGCCTTCTATGGTTGCTCCGCGCTTACTTCCGCCTCCTTCGCGCCCAAGAACCGTCTTACGGACATTGGCGCCTACGCTTTTTACGGAGCCTCGTCACTCATCGGTATCTCTCCGGCAAAAACCATAAAAACCATTGGAGAGCGCGCATTTTACGGCTGCTTGGAATTGTCTTCGGTAGATATACCGCAAGGCAGCGCGCTAACGACCATTGGCGCGCACGCTTTTGACGGCTGCACTGACATAACTGCCATGAATATTTCGCCGAACATAATCACAATAGGTGATTATGCCTTCGCATCGCTTTACAATTTGGTTTTCAATTTTGAAGGACTAAGCGAACTTGAAGAGGTAGGGCGGTATGCCTTTTTGAACTGTACCAAGCTCTATACGTTCAATCCCCCGAACGTTCTTTTTATTGGAGACGGCGCTTTTTCCGGTTGTAGCTCGCTTTCTTCGCTTACGGTTATTGGTGACACCCCTATCAATGATTATTTTGATGACGAGCCTTTCTTTGGCACGGCGGCGACTTATACTGTTGCGCAAATCATAAAACAGCGCGATGCGCAAGGCGAATACGTGCTTGACGCATTCGACAAGCATATATATTTGAACACCACAAGAAGGCTGCCGGTCAGCTTGAGTACCATCACCATAACCCCAGGATGCGTTGAGATAGCCGACAATTTCCTCAATAACTGCGTTTCCGTGAGGAATATCAACATACCGACTACGGTGCAGAGCATCGGAAAACTGGCTTTCGCGGCAGAGCAAGGCGACGCCAACAACCTTATGAAATCTGGCGCTCTTAGCATAGCCGAAGGCAGCAATTTGAAAGAAATCGGCGCCAACGCTTTCTTACGAAGGACTACATTTAGCGAAATAACCTTCCCGGAAAAACTTGAGAGCATAGGAAATGACGCTTTTCGCGCGGCAACCAACCTTTCTTCTGTAGATTTTCTCAACGCCGACACGCTGAAATACATAGGTAAGGACGCTTTTGTCAACAGCAGCTGGATGACGCAAAGCCCGAACGGAATAGTATATATGGCGGGCTTTGCTCTTACGTACAAAGGCGCTTCTCTGGACGGCGACATAAACCTGACAGAGTGGGCGGACGGCACGAGAGCAATTGCGCCATATGCATTTACCGGCATAAACAACATAAAGACCGTTACCGTGCCGTCGACCGTAAAGACGGTGTTCGATTCGGCTTTTTATGCTTGCGGAGGACTTACTTCAATAATTATCGAGGAGGGTGTGACAAGCATAAAAGACAACGCCTTCCGAAACTGCGGTAATCTCGCTTCTTTGACGTTGCCTGAGAGCGCGCAGGACTTAGGCAAAAATATTTTATCCGGGTGCGGCAGACTCTCGACCCTGACTGTGTTCGGTGACAGAATAGCCGGCGAATATTTCGGTTCCGAAACGTATACGGGTTCTTACGCGGCGGAACAAACGCCGAAAAAAAATCTGGATTTCTCGGTGAACTTGAACGAAAAATACTTTGTTCAATGGACGCAAACAAAAGACCTTTACGGC
>JAQVME010000003.1 GCA_028703745.1 Clostridia bacterium | reverse complement strand
TCTGCGTACATAAGCAGCTTTTGCTTATCATCCTTTCGAAACTCATATTCTTTGTTATCTCTGCCGCCGAAAAACAGCGACAACTGAAAGAAATACGCCCCTGTGCCGGCTATCAAGAATACCGTCAGGGTCAGCCCCAGCAACATAAGCAGAGCGCCCGTCAGCGTAACGAAGAATATTGTAGGCGTGAACTCACGCACATACGACGAAAAACTCCTTTGCTTTTGCGCCTGATAATATGTTTTCCATTCCAGCAGGTTGCCCTTTGAAAGCATTCTGAATACCGTTTTTACAAACACCAGAAAATTACTTACGGCGTAATAAGGCAACATAATCAGTTCTTCACCGTATAAACAAAAGTTGTCTATAGTGCGTTCGGCGACGTAGCGCACGCGTATGTTGCGCTTCAAACCTTGAAGAATACAAAACTGGTTTATTATATACGGCATGAGTGTCAACAGCAAAAATATCTTCCACAGCGCGGGAAAAAAGAGCAGCGCCGCAAACGCCAGCGCGCCCAAAAAGAATTCCTTTAATACGCTTGACGCGTTCCGTATTATGAGAAATCTATAAAACGGCGATATTGCCGATTTACACGGTTTGTTATCGTCGTTTTTCCAGCAACTGCCGACAAACGGCAAAAGCTGAATATCTCCGCGCTGCCACCTTTTTCTGCGCTCTCTATCGGCAATAAAACTCTTTGGAGCCTCCTCGAATATCGTCACTCCGCAGCCAGTCTGCAAAATCGCGCCCTCAAGTATGTCGTGAGAAAGAATTTTGCCAGACGGAAGTTTGCCGTCGAGCTTGCTTTGAAAGGCTTTCAAACGGTATATTCCTTTGCCGCAAAAGATATCCTTGCCAAAAAGGTTGTAATAAAATGTTGAATAGACGGGATAGCCGCTAAGTCCCGCGCCGGAAAGAAAGCGTTTGCTGAAGCAGGTATTTATCGAATAAAGATTGTAACGGCTGTGCGCGTTTATCAAATCGTATTTTGCGTTATACGGATGACTAATGATGTTTATTAAATCCTTAATTGTGCCGGTTATAACCGTGTTGTCAGCGTCGAGTGTAACGATATACTCGGGCTTTTTGTGATTTTTATCGAGAATAAATGCAAAATCTGTATCTTTGCCACTCAACAAATAATTATTGAGCGCCATAATTGCGCCCCTCTTTCGCTCGTACCCACCGAAACTTTTGCCGAGCTTAATGCGTTTTCGCAAAAAGACATTGCAACCCGTATGCTTTTGCAGCGCAAAGAATTCCTCTATAATATCATTGTCTGTGTCCAGCACCTCGCTTTCACCACGCTTCAAATCCGCCAGCACGGCGAACTGTATGTTTTCGTCACGGTTGCTTTCACGCAGTTCAAGAAGATGCGCAACTGCCTCCCGTGCCTGTTCTCTTGTGCATATATATTCTGACACTACCACCATAGTATTGCAATCGGCGGGTATAGTCTGATAGTTCATTTGCGGCAACACCCTTTTTTTGATGTACGGCGCAATAAAAGTGTTTATCAGCTGTTCGTTGACAAGCATTGCCGGCACGAGTGAAAAAAGCGCCGCCAGTATATTCCCAGTCCACGCCCAAAAGCCGAAGCACACCGCCAACGTCATGACAGCAATGCAAAGGATGTACCATAGTTCAACAAAATTTTTGCGAACGGGCAAGATTTTTGGCAGTCGGTCACTCTTGACCGCCCTACGCAAAGCGTGCGCATGGTCAAAAAGTATGCTGCCTATATCGGTCTTGTTGGCGTCGGCAAGCTCGACAAGTCTTGACGCGGTAAGTATCTCACTTACGTTTGCCGAGTCGCTAATTCGCTCGATAATACCGTAGAAGCTCAGGCGCGTATCCAAACTCATATTCAGATAACTCTTATGCTTACATAGTATATTGTCAGCGTTATGGTATTCCAATATCTTGCTTTTGGGAACGAAATCGGCATAATCCATCAACGCCTTGAACAGACATTCCGCCATCTTCGTGCTTTCGGTAAGCGACATATTGTAGTTTATCAATATGGATTGCGGCTTGATACCCATCTTCTCGAGGATTGCCTTAGTCTGCGAGCTCAGCCTTGCGTTTGAAAGCAAATAATAGTTGTAAATATCGCTAGACATTCTTTTTCTCGAGATATAGCCGTTTTCGGCAACTCGCTTGCTGTTATTATGAAAAATTATCCTTTGAGACAGTATATAAATCTGTTCGACAATGGCGCAACCTATGGCGTTGTTAAAATTGCATATTTCTTCGTAGCAAAGCGACAATTCATTCTTTATGGATTGCATAGCTAGGTCTACTCTTTGCTTGTCAAGGCAACAAAGGGATTTTGTTACAATGAATCGAGCAAGTTCGAGAACGCGCACCTCATTTTTTATATGCGGAAGCCGCTTAAAGCTAATTTTCTTTTGACTATATATGAACCTTTTGACTAAATATACGTTTTGATAAAGCCATTTTTCATATTCGAACAACGCAATGCCGGCGCGCGCTTTGCGCTCCGTATGCTTGTATGCCTGATAAATAGCGGGATAAAGCGAAGCTAGGTTGTAGCCCCTGCCGTATTCGGTGACGCGCATTGACCGCGCAAACGGCAACAGCGTGCGCACAAAGTCCTCGTCATTGAGTTTTACCAATTGCTTTATTTCCGGTTTTTTTACGGATATAGCATAGGCAAGCAAAACTAAGATAATAATATTCGCAGAAATAATAATTGTGTAAACCATATAAAACTCCTTTGTCTATTATTTCCATATAACGGCGATTATAACCGCTGCAAATCGTTGCATATAGCCGCGGTTTGTGTTAATATTAACGCACGCGAGTTAGCCGGATGACCGCATCGCAGGATGAGGAAAGTCCGAGCATCACAGGGCAATGGCGGTGGGTAACTCCCACTAAAGGCGACTTTAAGGATAGTGCAACAGAAATAAACCGCAAGGCGCATAAGCCTTGTAAGGGTGGAAAGGTGCGGCAAGAGCGCACCAGCAGTTCGGCGACGAAAATGGCTGTGTAAACCCCGCCTGATGCAAGATTGGAGTCATACGGGTGCCCGCCCGACTCCTCACATCGCTTGAGCGCACAGGCAACTGCGCGCCTAGATAGATGGTCATCTAAGACAGAACTCGGCTTACAGACTAACTAGCGGAAAAAATGCCTTCGGGCATTTTTTCTTTTTACTCAAAAAAAGGTCAACTGCCGCAAACCTTTTATTGCCGGCAGTTGACCGTAATTTTTTGTTTTTTTATAATGCTTTTTACTCTGATTCTTTTCTTTTTGGCAATGCCATTAGTATGGCGGTCTTGACGGAGTCATTTTTCCCTAAGATATAGCTATTAAGTTACACCATTATAAATTCAATTTCAAATCGTTTTCTTTTATCCAGTTCAGCTTTCTTAATAACAAACAAACAGACCAAGAAACTACTGCCGGAATAACGAACATTAATAGGATGATTCCAAACACCAGCATACCGGTGGAAATATCAGTGGAATTCTCTATGGTACTGAATACGCCGACAAGCCCACTTGTGCCCATTCCGCCTCCCGTGGCGCCGGTCTTGAGCTTAAATACAGTTGTGGCTAGCGGTCCGACAATGGCGCTTGCTATTACCGGAGGAATGAGTATTATGGGATTTTTCATAAGATTGGGAATCTGCAGCATACTTGTGCCCAACCCCTGCGCAATAAGACCGCCTAAGCCGTTTTCTTTGAGGCTCATCACGGCAAAGCCCACCATATGCGCCGCGCAGCCCACCACGGCTGCGCCGCCTGCAAGCAGCATTTCAGGCGAAGGATTGATAAGCGGCACAATACTCACCCATATTGCCGCGCTTGACGTGGGCAATGTTAATAAAATACCCATTACTACAGCTATCACGACGCCCATAACGAAAGGGCTCCATCTCATAGAAACTTCTATGCCGGCGGCGATTGCTTTTATGAGTAGCGCAACCGGAGGACAAAGCGTGACGGCTATGATGCTGGAAACGACAAGAGCCGTAAGCGGTACAAGCACGATATCTATTTTGGTTTTGCCCGAAACAAAGCGGCAAATCTCTGCGGCGAATATACTCGTCACATATGCGCCTACAGGGTTGCCTATGCCGGGCGCAATGGCAAAATTCGTTATGTAGCCCGTAGCGTTGGCGCCGATAAGTCCGGCGGCAATGCAGGAAAAAATCGTCAGCTTGTCCGCCTTTAGGGCGTAAGCTATGCCTGCGCCAATACCTGCGCCGGTTGCAAGCTTTGCTATAGCGGCAATCTTGACTATCATATATCCGACAACGTTATTGACACCTATCAGCTTTCCGAGCTGTTCAAAAATAGTACCTATAATAAGCGTAGCAAAAAGACCGAGAGCCATACCCGAAAGAGCGTCAATAAACCATCTTTTCATTAGTTTTGAACCCGCAGATTTGATTCTTGTCATGATATATCTCCTTTCAAAAATAGTTTCTGAGGATAATTTCAAGAATACTGTTGAGTGTCTTTGACCTGCCCCCCAGTTTTAAGTTATTAAAAGAAATTATATCAATATTATTATCATTTTCAAAACGATTTTTTATAGATTTCAGCATTGATTCGATATTATGTACGCAAAATCTCTCCAAACCGCATTTCTCCGCGCATTTTTCGAAAAAGGCAAGTAGCACCTCATAGTCTGTCAGCGAAAAATCGGTCTTCAATCGTGCTCTAAGCTCGCAAAAAAGCCTGCGTATTACGGCTTCTTTGCCGCTTTGCTCCATACCAAAAAGAACGCGAAGTTGCTCCACGGCATCATCGTTCAAACGCGACGCAAAGACGGCTGCTACGCGCT
Source organism: Clostridia bacterium (assembly GCA_028703745.1). Classification (GTDB taxonomy): domain Bacteria; phylum Bacillota; class Clostridia; order Christensenellales; family DTU072; genus DTU072. Next base: position 20,351 of record JAQVME010000003.1, on the reverse strand, counting down.
CTCCCTCATCAAAAAAGTAGTATTTTTTGCCTTTCTGCCCGTCAAGCGCGCGCACGGCGTCAAAGTAGCCCATCTTTATGTTCCTTTCAAGTGAACTGGCGTATACGCTTATGGTGCCGCCGATATCGTCGGAAGGGTTTATATACGTCACCTTTACGGTGTCGTCAATGACCATCTGATGCGGCATATTGCTGTTGGTTCTTATGGCGATTATTTCGTCGTAGCCCCTTCTAATAAGCGGATTTATGGGCAGATTGTCATAAACTCCGCCGTCAAAATATTTTTTTCCGTATATAGGGTCGAGTCTGAAAGCCGGAAAATACGCGCTTGCCATAATATAATCGTGAAGATGTCCGTACGGAATCTCTTCCTTGAAAATTTCCATAGGCATGCGGTCGGTTATGGATACGGTGACTATGCCGAAATCCTTCTTGGAAAGCCGCAGTTTGTCCTCATCGACCAGGAACTTCAGCAGCCGCATTATCCTTTCGCGAGAAAAGCCCTTATTTGCCAGCGTGGAGCGTAGTAGCGCGAATAAATAGCCCATGGATTCTTTGTCGTAATTTTTGTTGAAAATATTTAGCATCTTTTTGTCGTCCACATCGACAAAGTCCGAAGGACGCACGGTTTCCCACAGCTCTATACACTTTTCGGTGTCGCCTTGAGCTATAAGCGCGCCGTTTACTGCGCCGATAGAGGTGCCCATAACGCCGTCAAAATCATAATTTCGCTCAAAAAGAGCCTTTATTGCGCCGGCATGATAGGAGCCTTTTGCGCCTCCGCCCTCAAGCACCAGCCCCAGCATCTCAAAGCTCCTTTTTGACGATATTGCCGTCGCCAAGCCCAAGCACGCACACGGATATTACTACCGTTGTGACGAGATTTATGAAGCTGAACGAGTACAGCGCGCGCGCAAAACCGCTAAGGTCTGTGATAGCGCCCCAACAAAATCCGGAAATGATAGCGGCGCTAAGATAAAAAGGTATGCTGACATTGCGGAAGGTTGCGCTTTTTTTTATTAAAAACGAGCACGCGAAAGCAATAACGTTAATAACAAAGGATAGCGCCGAAGCAAGATAAATGACATTTGTTTCCGTAAGTCCGCTTGCGCCCAAAGAAAATATCGAGATCCCTATTTCGGGCATACTCTTGCGCGCCGCGCCGTATACGTTAATAGGCAACACAAAAAAGAGAAGCTCAACGGCGAGCATAGCAATTATGACTATTTTTACCTTCTTCAAAGGTGTTTGTACAGTTTTTTTCATATTATTTAACGATTATTCTGAACGCAAGCGTGTGCGGCACCTTCGGATGCAGTTTGTAATGCGGTTTCAGCATAGCAAGCGCAGGTATATCTCCGCCTACTCCTCTTTGCGCGCCGTCGATATTTATGGTGAGATAATCCAGCGAGTCAAGCTCGTGCAGATGCTTTGCGTCATCTAGCATTTTTTTGGTGTAGGTATGCGCGCTGAATTCAAAAGGCTTGCCGTGAGCGGCAAAGATCACGGAGCCGCCATCCTTCAATACTTCGGCATAGCGCATTTCCGTATGATTGCCGTTCTCTTGAGGCATCAAATAGTTGTGTGAAAAATCTTCGGCTGCGCCCTCATGCACCTTCAAGACTGCGGCAGTCGCCCTATCGCAATAATTCTCAAAAGGACCCTTGCCGTAAAACTTCATCCGTCGGAAATCCTCGCGGAGTGCCAGGCTGAAGCCGTAACGCTCCATTTCATATGACGATACAACCTTCATGGATATATCTATGGCGCCTTCGCCTATTTCGTAGACGGTATTGAGTTCCTTTAGACATTTCATTTTCCAGCGTATAGCGACATATACTATGCCGTGTTTCTCACTGACGCAAATACGCGCAGGTTTTAGCGTTTTTGAGGCTTTTTTCCACCTGAAGGTGCCAAGCAAAAGCTTTGCTATGCGTAACTTTATTTGCGGCAACATATCGTTGTCTATGGTTGCGCGCCAAAATTGCGGAAGTAACGGAGTTTTTATTAGCTCGACACCGCTATTGCTTATGCTGACGATGGCTCCGCTTTTTTTGTCTATAATTACCCTCATCTCCCCTGCAGAAACGATTATTTCGTCGCCCTCACGTAGCAAAGAGGCTTCGCCGTCAATGGGCAGAAGCTTGAACGAGCAAGGTTTAAGTATAAATTGTTCAGTAGCCACGACATGCCCTTGCGGCACTCCGAGTCTGTTCTTCCTTGTATACGCCTCAACAAGCAAAGTCAACTCCGACGAATCCGAAACAGCGTGCTCAATCGTAAGTTCCCCCTCCGCAAACGGAGCGACGGAAGGCATCAGCTTGTCATAAGAATACGCCGCAACACCGTCCTTGAAATAAGTTAACCTTATGCTAAACGCCGAAAGGTCTGTGAACAAAAACCTGTTCTTAAATTTCAACGTATCGCCGTCAAGTGAAAAATCAATCTGTTGATATTGTTTTTTTACCTCATAGAGCGCAGGGTTGGGCGAGCGGTCTGCTCGAACAACGCCGTTAAAAGCAAAGTTCCCCGCGTTAGGCTTGTCGCCGAAATCGCCGCCGTATCGCCACTCCGTCACACCGTTGTTGTCGTACTTTATGGACTGGTCTGCGAAATCCCAAATAAAACCTCCCGCCAGCCTGTCGTACTTTTTGAATTCCGACCAATAATCGGAGAAGTTTCCGAGGCTGTTTCCCATACAGTGCGCATACTCACATTGTATAAACGGTAAATCCTTGTAGGTTTCGGGCTTGTATAGCTTGCCTGTCGGGTTCCAAAGCGCCCTACAATGACGAATGGTCTTGTTTTGCCCTATAAGCGGCATTTTTTCTACGGTTGAATACATTTCGCTGAGAACATCGCTAACCTTGCCGGAGGTATCCGGCTCGTAATGAATGAATCGGGTATCGTCGATACTCAAAGCGGCTTCGCGCATGGCGTAGAACGCTTTTCCAAAGCCCGCCTCGTTGCCCAGTGACCAGCTTATTATGCAAGCGTGGTTTTTGTAGGAATTCACCATGTTCTTCATGCGGTAGACGCAATGTTTCGTCCACATCTTGCTACTGCGCGGAATTATGAATGCCAGCCCGTGTGTCTCCAGGTTGTTTTCGGCAATAACCAGTATACCGTACTCGTCGCACAAATCATAGAACTGTCTGCTGTTTGGATAATGGCTGTTCCTTATGGCGGTGATATTGTTTTGCAAACATATTTCGAGGTCCTTTCTTATCAATTCTTCAGGCACGGCATGCCCGTAGTCAGGGTGAAACTCGTGTCTGTTGACGCCGCAAAACTTCACCGCACGACCGTTCAGCTTTATGAACGGACCCTTGCCGTCAATCATCTTCTCTATTTCTATCGAGCGGAAGCCGAATTTTGCGCGCCGCTTGTCTAGCAGAGCGCTACCGTCGTACAGCTCAATATCAATAGTATATAAATACGGATTCTCGTGAGACCAAAGGATAATGCCGTCAAAGTCCTTGTTGATTTCGACAAACATTTTTTGCTCGCGCGTAAGCGTTTCGACGGAAACATTCTCTTCGTATACGGTCTTGCCTTCCTTGTTTTTCAGGCTGAATTTCAGCAAACCGTCCTTCAGCTCACCCCTGTTGCTGTCAATTTCTATTGTGGTTTTGAAATTCGCCGACTTATAACCGTTTGAAAGGTATGACCTCGCAAAAAAATCAGCTATCTCCACGGCAGGCTTGAATATAAGCGTAACATCACGGAAAATGCCGGAGATGCGCCACATATCCTGATCCTCGAGATAACTGCCGGTGCAATATCTGTAGACGGTGACCGCCAGCTTGTTCTTGCCTTTCTTGACGTAGTCGGTAATGTCGTATTCCTGCTGGTCAAAGGAATCCTCCGAATATCCTACGAACGCGCCGTTGACGTATACCTCGGCGCAGGAATTTACGCCGCCGAAATTTATGAAGACGTTGCCGCCGATGTCCTCCAAATCAAAATACGTGACATACAAACCCACGCTGTTTTTGTCGGGCTTGACGTGAGGAACACGCAGCAGGTTCAATGAAGTCAACGCATACGGATATGCAATATTGCTGTATATAGGCGTATCGTAGCCCTGCAACTGCCAATTTGAAGGCACAGTAATTTCCGAAAAGCCGTTCAAATCCGCGCCTTCAAGCTGATACTCGGCAGGCACGTCATAAACGCTTTTACAAAAGCGGAAACGCCATTTGCCGTTCAACAGCTTTGTGCGTGAGGTGGAATCTTCGTTAAGAGGAAATCCGCCGGCGTATCTTTTTATTGAATTTATGTTAAAGACGTTTTTGTCATTCCAAAACCTCTGCATATACTCTCCTAGCATAGAAACTTTTTTTCAGTATACCATATTAAGCAATTTTATTCAATACTACTTAGACATCAAAGTAATAAAAAAGAACGGCAAAGATACTATATAATATGTTGAACTTCATGCGTACTGCCCTCTTGCATCGGAAGCAAAAATTCCGTTACTCTGTATGCGCCGCGACATAAAAACAGCGCTGCCCATACCTTTTTTATACGGTTACAACGCTGATTCTGTATTTTTTTGTGTCTGAACATCATGCTGATAAGCAAACGCAAAGTTTCTAAAGCGCTATTTGAGCGCCTTGAGCAACATTTCTCTTACGAGCGCAGGAGTGGCTGATTTTCCTACCTTGCGCGCAACTTGTCCCATGAGGAAACCGAATACTTTTTCTTGTCCGCTTCTATATTCTCCCACTGCTTTGGGATTGGCGTCAATAACCTCTTTTATGGCGTTTGCGACACCCTCTGAATCGTTGACAATAACAAGCCCCATGTCCTTGGCTATGGTCTCGGGGTCACCGCCCCTCTCGAACATAACAGAGAGTATAGTTTTTTGCGCGGCCTTAGTAATGATATCTTCGTCAAGCATTTTTATCAGCTTGGCTAGGCTTTGCGGCGTAAATTTGAAATCTCCGTCACAGCCGTTGTCGTTTATCAATCGAAAGACCTCTACTACGATAAGATTCGACGTGGATTTATAATTGGGATATTCTGCCACCGCGGCGTTGAAGAAATCGCTGTATTCCTTCTTCGTCAGTATTATTTTTGCCTCGACCTCGGAAACACCGTACTCCTCGACATATATTTTTAATCTCTGCTCGGGTAGCATGGGAATCTTCGCCGCTATGCTCTCTATCTGTGTGCGGTCAAACATTATGGCGGGAATGTCCGGCTCGGGGAAATATCTGTAATCGTGCGCCTCCTCCTTGCTCCGCATAGAAAGCGTGCGCCCGTTGTTGTCGTTGAACCTTCTCGTCTCTTGAATTATTCTCTCGCCCCTGTCGAGTAAGTCCGACTGCCTTTTTATTTCGTATTCGATAGCTCTGCTTATGCTCTTTAGGGAATTGAGGTTTTTTATTTCTGCCCTTGTTCCCAGCACATCGCTGCCCTCGGGCTTTAGCGAGATATTAACGTCACAGCGTATGGAGCCTTCCTCCATTTTTGCGTCGCATACCTCTGCATAGCGCAGTCTTGACGCCACAGCCTCGACAAAGGCTATTGCCTCGTCGGCACATGTCATATCCGGCTCGGTGACTATCTCGATAAGCGGCACGCCGCATCTGTTGTAATCGGCAAGGCTGATACCGGCGTATTCGTCATGAATTAGCTTGCCGGCGTCCTCTTCAATGTGTATTCTGTTTACTCTGACCGTTTTGCTGCCGATGTCGACGCAACCGTCTGTACATATCGGATAAAAGAATTGTGAAATCTGATAGGCTTTGGGCAGGTCGGGATAAAAATAGTTCTTTCTGTCAAATGCGCTGAAGGCGTTTATGTCGCAGTTCAAACACAGTCCGGCTATTACGGCGTATTCCACAGCCGTTCGGTTGAGCAGCGGCAGAGTGCCCGGCATCGCCGAACATCTCGGACAGCAACGTGTGTTCTGTTCGCCACCGAACTGCTGCGCGCATTGGCAAAAAACCTTGGACTTCGAGGACAGCTCCGCATGTATCTCAAGACCTATTACTACATCGTATTTCATAGGGCGCCTCCCTTTACGGACTTTTCGTACGCCGCGCATACCGCCACAAGCTGTCTTTCGTCGAAAGCCTTGCCGGTAATCTGCAACCCTATAGGAAGCCCGTTTGCCGCCTTTCCGCAGGGTGTGGATATCGCCGGAAGTCCGGCAATATTCGTCGTCACGGTGTAAATATCCGCCATATATAGCTTGACGGGATCGTCAATATTGTTGCCGATTTTGAACGCCGTTGTCGGCGCCGTCGGCGAAATGATTAAATCGCATTGCTCAAATATGGCGTTGTATTCGTCCATAATTTTTGAGCGTACAAGTACCGCCTTGTTGTAGTAAGCGTCATAATAGCCGCTTGAAAGCCCGTATATCCCCAGTAAAATCCTTCTCTTGACCTCTCTGCCGAAGCCCTCATCTCTGGTGAACCTTACATTCTTATGATAGGTGTCGCCCTTCTCACTGCGGTAACCGTATTTTATACCGTCGTATCTTGACAAATTCGACGACGCCTCCGCAGAGGATATGAGATAATACGCGCTGACGGCATATTTCAAACTCTTGAGCGATACTTCTTTGACTTCACAGCCCAACTTCTTGAAAACCTCGACGGCTTCAAACACGCTGTTTTTTACTTCTTCCGTCAGTCCCGCTTCAAAAAATTCTTTTGGCAAACCGATAACCTTACCTTTCAGACTGTCGCCTATTGCCGACGTAAAATCGTCTACGGGCTTGCTTGACGAAGTCATATCGAATTCGTCGCCACCGGCTATCGCGTTCAAGATTATGCCGCAATCCTCAGCGCTGCTTGCTATAGGACCTATCTGGTCAAGCGAGGATGCGAACGCTACAAGTCCGTAGCGTGATACTCTGCCATAGGTTGGCTTGAGCCCCGTCACTCCGCAAAAAGCCGCCGGTTGCCGTATGGAACCGCCCGTATCCGAGCCGAGAGCCGCAACTGCCATTCCGTCCGCCACGCATGCCGCGCTGCCGCCTGAAGAGCCTCCGGGAACGTACTCCGTATTAATAGGATTCTTTACGCTGCCAAAATACGAAGTCTCGCTGGTACTGCCCATTGCGAATTCGTCCATATTCGTCTTTCCGACTATTATGGCGCCTTGCTTTTTTAGTTTGGAAATAACCGTAGCGTCAAAGGTCGGCACGTAATTGCTGAGCATCTTTGACGCGCAAGTCGTGGGTATGTCTTTGGTGGAAATATTATCTTTTATGGCGAGAGGTATGCCCGTAAGCGGCAAAGCCTTGCCATCGTCTATGAGTTTTTGCGCATCACCGGCCTGGGCGTACGCCTCAGCCTCCGTGACGGTAATAAAAGCGTTGATTGCCGCATTATTCTGTCGGATTTTTGCAAAATATTCGTCAAGCAGCTGTTTTACGCTCAGTTCCTTGTTGTCCAGCCGTCTGCGCAGTTCTTTTATCGTAGCCATTATTCCACCACCTTTGCCACAACGAAGCTGTCCTTTTCTTGTTTGGCGGCGTTGCGGAGAATATCCTCTCTCTGCATAGAAGGCTTAGCGGCGTCCTCACGCAAATCTGCGAAAGCCACGACATTCAGCTTGGCGGTAACGCCCTCGACATCAGCGTCCTTTATGCCGTCGATAAGTCCGATAATGTCTTGCATATCGTTAACCATGGCTTGCATCTCTTCGTCCGAAAACGTAAGCATTCCTAAATCGGCAAGGTGTTTGACTAATTTTATTTTTTCGTCCATTTCCGTCCTCTTTGTTATTCTTTTACTATTATGTCCGCTCTTGCCGGACCGACGCCTATATATTTAAGCTTGACTCCGACGTTGGCTTCAATGAATTCAATATACTTTCGGGCGTTTAGCGGCAACTCGTTGTACTCTCTGATTTTTGAGGTGTCCTGCTTCCAGCCTTTCAGTGTGACATATATCGGTTCGACATCATAGAGCCTGTACGCTGACGGCATATAATCTATTTCTTTGCCGTCGAGCTTGTAGCCGGTGCAAACCTTTATTTCGTCATAAATGTCCAGTTTGTCGATTTTGCAAATAGCTATAGAAGTAAAGCCGTTTATGACGGCGGCGTATCTAAGTACAGGAAGGTCAAGCCAGCCCAGCCGCCTTGCCCTGCCCGTTCTTGCGCCGAATTCGTCATCAACGTTTTTGCCGTCGCCTCTGAATCCGTCGCCTTCTGCAGCCTCCATTTCTGTGGGAAACGGTCCTGCGCCTACAGCCGATGAAAACGCTTTCATAACACCGATAATCTCAGAGATTTTGCTTATGGGAAAACCGGCGCTTACCGCCGCGTATGCAGCAACGGGGTTGGAGGAGGTCACATAAGGATATATGCCCAAATCTATGTCTTTCATAGCTCCGAGCTGTCCCTCAAAAAGTATTTTTTCGCCTCTTTCTATCGCCTTATTTATAAAAGTTACCGGCTCTACTATCATCTGACCGAAGCTTGCAGCCCAAGCCTTGCATTTTTCAAAGACCTCGTCCGCCGTCACCGGCTCGCCGCCCTTTGCCGAAAGCTCGGCGTTGATTGTGCCGATAATAGTATCAATTCTCTTTCTGCAATGTTGCAAATCCAGAAGGTCTTCAAAGCGCAACGCGTTGCGCCTCGCCCTATCGGCATAAGCGTAGCCTATTCCTCTCTTTGTCGTACCTATCGAGGTGCCGCCCTTTTCAGACAGCGTATCAAGCTGTATGTGATAAGGCATAAGTATTATTGCCCTTGAGGAAATATACATATTTGAAACGTCGACACCCTTGCTCTTTATTTCGGAAAGCTCTTTCAAAAGCTCGTCCGGATTAACAACCATGCCCGTACCGGCAAAAACCTTGCAATCCTTCTTAAAGATGCCGCAAGGCACCAGATGAAGTTTGAATACGCCGAATTCGTTGACTACTGTATGTCCAGCGTTATCACCGCCTTGGAAACGGACTACCATATCCATATCCGCCGCGAGATAATCTACTATTTTGCCCTTTCCCTCGTCTCCGAATTGCGCTCCTACCAAAACTGTTACTGACATTTCGTACTCCTTTTGCTGAATTAGTTACAAATAACGCAAATTTTTGCGTTCTTGTTATTTCAATAAACCGACCAGTCTTCTCATGGCCTCGGCTGTGTTCTCTTTAGTATTAAAGGCTGTCAAACGGAAATATCCCTCGCCGCACTTGCCGAAACCGCTGCCGGGCGTACCCACAACGGCGATCTCATTCAAGAGCTTGTCAAAGAACTCCCACGATTTCATACCGTCCGGACATTTTAACCAGATATAAGGCGAGTTGATACCGCCTGTAAACCATATGCCCAGCTCCGTCAGCGTGTCTGCAATTAGTTTGGCGTTGCCGGAATAGTATTCGATATTTTCTTTTACGGCTTTCTGTCCTTCTATTGTAAAAACCGCTTCCGCGCCCTTTTGCACAACATAACTTACGCCGTTAAATTTCGTTGTTTGGCGGCGTAGCCACATACGGTTTAGGCTCATGCCGTCTCTGACCAAAGATTTGGGAATAACAGTATAGCCGCATCTCGTGCCGGTAAAACCTGCGGTCTTTGAAAGCGAACAAAACTCTATAGCGCACTCTTTTGCGCCGGCTATTTCATATATTGACCTGGGAAGACTTTTATCCTTAATGAAACACTCATACGCGGCATCGAAAAGAATGACGGCGCCGCTATCCAGCGCGAATTTTACCCACGCCTCAAGGCGCGCCCTGTCATAAACGGCGCCTGTCGGATTGTTCGGCGAACAGAGATAAATTATATCTCCTTTCAAGCCCTCGTACGGCACAGGCATAAATTCGTTGCGCTCGTTGCCTTCAATGAGCTTTATGTTCCTGCCCAGCATAAGGTTGCTGTCCAAATATACGGGGTATACGGGGTCAGGAATTATTATGATGTTATCGTTGCTGAAAAGGTCGGTTATGTTGCCTACGTCGCTCTTAGCGCCGTCCGATACGAATATCTCGTCGCTGCTTATTTCTACGCCGTAGCCGGCATAATACGCGGCGATTTTGTCGCGTAAAAAGGCATAACCCTGCTCGGGTCCATAGCCGCGGAAAGTGGCGCTGTCGCCCATTTCTTCCGAAGCTGTCTTCAGCGCGTCTACCACCTCTTTGACTAATGGACGGGTGACATCGCCTATACCCATTTTTATAAGCTTCTTATCGGGGTTGTTCTTAACGAACTCGTTGACTCTTTTTGCTATATCCGAAAATAAGTAGCTTTCGCTTACGTTTATGTAATTCTTGTTGAGTGCTGCCATTTCTCCTCCTTAATTTTTTTCGCTGTACTCCTTGGCGGCGCCTATAAAATCTCTGAAAAGCGGATGCGCTCTGTTCGGGCGGGATTTAAACTCCGGATGATACTGCACTCCGACGAACCAACGCAGTTCTGGTATTTCGATAGCTTCAACAAGTATCCTGTTGGGAGATTGTCCGGAAATAATCATGCCATTCTCCGCCAATTCCTCACGGTAAGCATTGTTTACCTCATAGCGGTGGCGGTGTCTTTCTTCAATACTGCTAACCTTGTATGCCTTGTGCATTAAGGTTCCCGATGCTATGTCGCACGGATATTTGCCAAGGCGCATTGAGCCGCCCTTATCTGTTATTTTTAGTTGTTCGGGCATAAGGTCGATTATTTTGCAGTTTGAGTTCTCGTCGAACTCGCCGCTGTTGGCATCCTTACGTCCCAGCACGTTTCTGGCAAATTCTATTATTGCCATTTGCAGACCCAGACAAATGCCAAAGAACGGAATGTCGTTCTCTCTGGCGTACTTGACCGCAGATATCATGCCGTCCGTGCCCCTCTTGCCGAAGCCGCCGGGAACTATTATGCCGTCAACGCCCTTCAATATTTCTGCGGCTTTGTCATCGTTCAAAAGCTCGGAATCTATCCAGTCCATAGAAACGCTGACCTCGTTTTCGTAGCCGCCGTGATACAGCGCCTCAAGCACCGAAAGATAAGCGTCATGTAATTTTATATATTTGCCTACAAGGGCAATTTTTACCGTTTGTTTGATATTTTTTATGCGCTCTATAAGGGTACGCCAGCTTGTAAGCTCGGGTTTTGGCGCGTCAAGCTTGAGTTCTCTGCAAATAATATCGGAGAAGTTGCTCTTTTCGAGCATAAGCGGCGCCTCATAAAGCAGTGGCACCGTAATATTCTCGATAACGCAATCGGCAGGCACGCCGCAGAACATGGCAATTTTGTCCATAAGCTCTCTTTCCATAGGCTCGTCCGTACGGCAAATAATAATGTCGGGTTGTATGCCGTAGGAAAGAAGTTCCTTTACACTGTGCTGTGTGGGCTTAGATTTGTGCTCGCCGCTGAACTTCAGATACGGCACCAGCGTGACGTGAACGTAAAGCACATTGTCGCGACCTATTTCGCGGCCTATCTGACGCATACTTTCGAGGTAAGGAAGTGATTCAATATCACCCACCGTGCCGCCTATTTCTGAAATGACGATATCGGCGTCTGTAGTCTCGGCTACTCTTATCATGCATCTTTTTATTTCATTTGTGATATGCGGAATTACTTGAATGGTACTGCCCAGATACACACCCTTTCTTTCGTTGGAAAGCACTTTTGTGTATACCTTGCCGGTAGTCATTGAGGAGTATTTGTTGAGATTTTCGTCTATGAATCTTTCGTAATGTCCGAGGTCAAGGTCAGTTTCTGCGCCGTCATCGGTGACAAAAACCTCGCCGTGCTGCAAAGGACTCATTGTGCCCGGGTCAACGTTTATATATGGGTCGAATTTCTGCGCAGCCACCTTGAAGCCTCTTTCCTTCAACAGTCTGCCCATTGATGCCGCCGTGATGCCCTTGCCCAGACCCGAAACAACGCCGCCTGTGACAAATATGTACTTTGCCTTTTTTGCCTCTGAATTCATAAAAATACCTCTCCTTCGTAATTTAGTTGGGCATCACCTGTCAAATAGATGTCTCCGTCACGGAGCTCCAGTTGCAGTATTCCGCCTTTAAGATGTATGGTTGCCTTGTTTTCTATTTTTTTTTGTATATATAACGCATAAAAACCCGCGCAAGCTCCGGTTCCGCAGCCAAGCGTTTCTCCCGTACCTCTCTCATATACTCTTATGTATGCGTTCTGTCTGTCTATTATTTTTACGAACTCCACGTTGGTTCTTTCGGGAAACATACTGTGGTTCGAAATCTCTTCTGCTAGAGCCATGTCCATTTCGTCCTCGCCGTCAACGAATATTATGGCGTGCGGGTTGCCCACGGATACGCAACTAATAAATACTTCCCCTCTGCTCGTATGTATAGGCTTGTTTATTATTTCCGCCTCGTTATATACCGCAGGTATACTTTCCGCGGCAATGGACGGTCTGCCCATATTTACTCTCACGCTCTTTACTTTGCCGTTTTCCGTAAAAAGCTCCAGCGTTTTTGTGCCGGAGTGTGTTGCGACGGTTATGCGGGTCTTTTTTGTCATGCCCTTATCGTAGACGTATTTTGCGACACAGCGTATTGCGTTGCCGCACATGGCGCTTTCTGAGCCGTCTGCGTTATACATTCTCATGGAGAAATCCGCTTCGGCTGAGCCCCCGATAAGGACAAGCCCATCGCTGCCTATGCCTAAATGCCTGTCGGAGAGCTTGATTGCCAATTCCGATGGGTTCTCCACCGTCTCCTGCATAAGATTGATATAAATATAATCGTTTCCTACGCCGTTCATTTTGCTGAATTTCATAATACCTCCTGAATTCGGGTTTCTGTTGTTCAGCAATATTTTCTTCGACGGGTGTGCGGGGGTATTTTCCGCTTATTCAGTTTGAGGGTTCAATATATTATATTGTTATAACTTATATACAATTCTTCTGCATTCGGGACATTCTGCCGTATCGCCCTTATTGTTGAGCTTTGCATTGACTTCGATAAAGATATGCATGCCGCATCCCGAGCAGTTGCCGTCGTTGTATTCGACATACGCGGGCATTTTGCGGGCGGCGCGAAGCTCCTCGTATTTTGATAAAAGCTTGGGGTCTACGCTCTCGCGGAGAACCTGCAGCTCTCGCATAATAGGAGCGGCCTTCATCTTGACGTCGTTTATTTTGTCGTCGTGGTATTTCTTGTGCTGGACGTAAAGCTTGTTTATTTCTAAACGCTGCTCGATAAGCTTCTGCACCTCGATTTTTATTTCCGTAAAACGCTTCGCCGTACGGTTAAGTTCTCTTTCGATAGAGGAAATACTCTCATCGTATTTTAGCAAACTCTTATCGTACAAGTCAAGTTCGTCAAGGTCGTTTATGGAATTTATGTCACGGCTGAGGTCCTCCTCAAGTCCGTCAACTTCCGATATGCGCAAGCCGCTTTTTTCAAACGACGAAAAAAGCTCCTGTGTTTCTTTCATCATACGGGAAAGCTCTTCCGTTTTTTCCTTGTAGTTGTTTTGAAGAATCTTGAGGTTCTTTAGCTCGTCTGATCTCTGAAACTCGTTTTCCAGCGCATACAGCTTTATGTCTATACTCTGGTATTCAATTATTTTGTCCAGCCCCATTCTCTCTCCTAATGTTATATGGATTTAAGCATTTTTTTGTTTTTACTATTTTTATGTCCAATCCCTTGCTTTTCAGTAGCTTTTCTACCAAATCCACAAAGCCCAGCTCGCTGTCATAATGCCCGAAGCATATTATACCATAGTTTAAGTCTTTTGCAAACCTGGCAAAGCTATATTTTATGTCAGCGGTAAGAAAAATATCGGCGTTGTTGTTTTGCAAATCAATGAGCAGTTGCTTGCTGCCTCCGCCCGAGCCGTTGATAACCGCCGCTCTGCGTACTAGCATATTCTCGTCGCCGATAGTGACGATATTGTCATCCTTGAGCGTTTCGCCGACAAACCTTGCGTATTCGCCCATTGTCATAGCTTTTGCGAGGTTCCCCACGCGCGCCGAATCGACGCGGCCATAAAGGTATTCCACATTTTTTAGACCCAATTTTTCGGCTACGTAGTCGTTTAGTCCGCCTTTAACAAAATCTGCGTTTGTGTGCGCGGCGTAAATGACTATGTCGTTTTTTATGGCTAGCGCCAGCGCCCTGTGTAAGGGAAGTCTGTAATCAATCGACCTCAAAGGCTCGAATATCGAGGGATGATGCTCAATAATAAGGTTGCACCCCTTTTCTATGGCTTCGTTGACAACGCTTATGTTTGTATCCAGCGTGATTAGTACGCCCGTAAGGGTCTTATCGGGATCACCGAGAATAAGCCCCGAATTGTCAAAATCAGCTTGCAACTCCAAGGGAGCAAACGTCTCCATTTCTGTTATGACGTCCTTAATCTTGTAAGGCATTATTGATGTCCTCCAATTCTTGTTTCAGTTCTTTGGAAACGTCTTTGGCGCGCGCGGTAACGCCTTGTATTATCGCCCTTCTTGCTTCCAGCCTCTCCATAAAGATAGATACAGGCGGGGTATTCTTTCCGATATAAAGCTCACTTTTTTTATAGTTCCCCTGCCCGTTTTTGCAAACGATTATATCATAAAAGCGCTTGCCCTCCGAAATAACGTAATCTTTCTCGGCAAAATAACCGTTCTCAGAAAGATAGAATCTCAGCGCGGCGGCATCCTGATGCGGCACTAGCACATATCTTGTGTCGAGCCTTCTGCCGGACAAAATTCTTATGATTTCGTGACCGCCCATGCCGGCAATTACCACACAATCGGCATCCTCGCCGACGTCGGTCAGTCCGTCACCTACAACAAATGCAATACTAGCGTCAACTCCTCGCGATTGCGCCAAAATGCGCGCTTTTTGCAGACTTTTTTGGCTAATATCAACAGCGTAAGCTCTTTCGGCTCTGCCGCTTTGCAAACAGTACACCACTATTTTGCCATGGTCAGTGCCAATATCTGCTAGCACACGACAGTTTATTTCCTCGGCTATAGCAGCCAGTCTCTTGTCAAGCTTCAGCATTATTTGTCGAGGAAATCCTTGAGTTTTTTCATTTTGTTGGGGTGTTTCAGGCGGCGCAAAGCTTTTGCCTCAATCTGTCTTATTCTTTCTCTTGTGACGTTAAAGACCTTGCCAACTTCCTCTAAGGTTCTCGGGCGGTTGTCTTTCAAACCATAACGCAAAATAAGTACCATTGCTTCTCTGGGCGCCAGCGTGTTTAGTATCTCCTCGACTTGAGCCTTGAGCATCTTCGCTTCTGCGGCGTCCATAGGCGCCACGGCGTTGTGATCTTCAAGAAAATCGCCAAGATGGCTGTCGTCTTCCTCGCCTATAGGCGTCTCGAGAGATACGGGGTCTTGGGCTATCTTTTGGATTTCGACAACTTTTGTTTCGGGAATGCCCATAGCCTCTGCTATTTCTGCTTGCGTAGGCTCTCTGCCCAGCTGTCGAAGCAGTGTTCTGGAAACCTTGGTCAGTTTGTTTATCGTTTCGACCATATGCACGGGTATGCGGATTGTTCTTGCTTGGTCGGCAAGCGAGCGGGTAATAGCCTGCCGTATCCACCACGTAGCATAGGTAGAGAACTTAAAGCCTTTTGTATAATCGAATTTTTCTACGGCTTTCATCAAACCCAGGTTGCCCTCTTGTATCAAATCAAGGAACTGCATACCTCTGCCTACATATCTTTTTGCTATGCTGACTACCAGTCTCAAGTTGGCGTTTATGAGCTTGTCCTTCGCCAGCTCGTCACCTTGACCCATTTTTTCCGCCAGGTCAAGTTCTTCCGCCGCTTGCAATAGCGGCACCTTGCCTATGTCCTTCAAATACATCTTTACGGAGTCGTCTATGTTGACTTCGCTCATAATCTTTTGAAGCAACTTGTCGTTGGTTTTTTCGGCGATTGTTTCGACCTTTATGTCGTTGTCTTCAAGAATCTTATAGACGTCTTCCATTTCGCGGGCATCAAGCTCGAGCTTGTCCAGCGAGTTCATAAGGTCTTCTTCTTGAATCTTTTTGTCGCCCTTGTGCTGTTCGACAATGCTTTCTATTTCGGTTTTCTTGCGTTCTTCAAAGTTTGGCATATATTGCTCCTTTCTAAATAGGTTGTGAGTTTGTGAGTTCTTTTATTTTTTCTTTCAATTCGGATATCTCCTTTTGGCTTTTTGCTTGAGAGAGCCGCTTCATAAGTTCGTGAGTAAGCTCTTTCTTGTAATCGTTGAAAAGGAAGGTTATGCACTGCAGATAGTATTCCGCCTGCTTCTCCGGCGCGACCTTGTCGACAGCTTCGATAATCTCGTTAATCTCCTCTCTATCTTCGGTCAAATCGAACAAATCGCTGATTTTCGGCTGAATCCTGTTGTTAACACATTCGACAAAATAGCCATAAACGGCTTGATGCGCCTCATCGTCAAAGAAATCAGGTTTGATGTACTGCAGCTTTACATAGCCTTTCATGTTCATCAGCGCCGACAACACGTATCTGGCGGCGTTTATACTACCCTTTCGGGTTTTTGTCTCCTTGGGGCGGGCTTTTGGCGGTTGGGACAAGGCGTCATCTGTCACACCTGCCGCCTCTGAAAGTACGGTAGCTATGGCTATGCCGCTCTTTTCGGATACCGTACGGGCGTAGACCTCTCTTTCTACGGCGTCAAGCTTTGACAGCACCTCTGCGGCGGCCTTGACGTATTTCTGCCGTCCGTCGGCAGAACTCAAACTGTGTCCTCCCTCAGTCTTTTTCAGCTTATAATCAATAAGAGGCAAAGCCTTTGTGATTAGCGCCTCAAAGACCTCTGTACCTTTCTTTTTTATTACATCGTCGGGATCCATTTTGTCCGGAAGCTCCATAACTTTGACTTCCAAACCGCTGCTTTTTAATAGCTCAAGGCTGCGCATGGTGGCGGCTTGTCCGGCGCTGTCGCCGTCAAAACAAACGAATACAAGGTCAACGTACCTTTTCAGCATTCTGCACTGGTCAAGGGTAAGGCTTGTCCCCATGGGCGCCACGACGTTCTTTATGCCGGCTTGATAAAGGCTAATGGTGTCCATATAACCTTCAACGAGTATAGCCGACTGCACCGTTTCGGACTGCTTGAGTTTTTTGAAAAGATTTATGTTGAAGAGACTGCGGCTTTTGTCAAAAACGGGGTTTGCCAATGTGTTTTTGTATTTGGCAAAGCCGGTGTCTTTCAGTACCCTGCCGCCGAAGCCTATGACGTTGCCGAATGAATCAATAATAGGCACCATAACTCTGCCCGAAAAGAAATCGTAAGCTTTTCCGCTGTCGTCGTCATAGCCGCAAAGCCCAGCTTTTTTTAGCGTGCTTTTGTCATAGCCCTTCTTCTCCATATATTGGGGCAAAGACCACGAATTGGGCGAAAAGCCCATGCCAAAGGTTTTTATGGTTTGTTCGGTGAGTCCCCTTTTTAAAAGGTATTGTAAAGCTTCTGCGCCCGCCGGCGAAAACAATGTCTGGAAATAAAACTTCGCGGCTTCTTTGTTGGCGTTATGTATTTTTTCTTTGAGTTGTTTGATTTCTTTGTATTCGGCAGACTCAAAATCCTCGGGGAGCTTGAGGTTTGCTCTTTCCGCCAGCCACTCGACAGCCTCGGGATAGGTCATGCGCTCGTGCTCCATAACGAAGGTTATAACATTGCCGCTTTTTTGGCAACCGAAGCACTTGAAAAATTGATGATCGGCGCGAACTTGGAAAGACGGAGTTTTTTCGTGGTGAAATGGACAACACGCCCAATAGTCCCTCCCCTTTTTTTGGAGATGGACAAACTTCGAAATTATGTCGACAATATCGGATTTTGCTTTTAGCTCGTCAAGAAAGCTTGAGTTGAAATTGCTTATGTTTATGTACCCCTCTTTTTTCGTCTACTATATTATTCGACAAAAAAATAGTATTTCCTAACACATAAGCAAATTCCTTTTAGCTATTTATGGTTTTTTTCTTTATATCAATATAAATGCTGCTCAGGTCGAGTATGTAACGCTGTTTTGCTATCTCGTCAAGACTCATAAACTCGTCTTTGTCAATAATCAGCTTGGTAAGAGGGTCGAGTATAAAATCGTCGCTTTTTATTATTTCGCTAACCTTGACGCTCAATACCCTGATTTGCTCGCTTGTCATTCTCTTGTTATTGAGAAAATATACTTCGCCGACACGCTCGTCATTTATTTTGACGGTATAATCGGAATAGTTGTTCTCAACAAGCCTTTTTTTGATCATTTTGAAAAATTCGTGTTTCTCTCTTAGCATGGTTACTAATCTCCTTTGCATTATTTTATTTGATTGTAGCATAATTCACAGCTTTATCAATATATACGACAATATAGGACATAAAGAAACAAATTCTTCTCGCATAACGGGCAATATTTGTGAGTTGCCTGACATAATGGCAGAATCTTGCATAAGATAATATCAAAACGTTTGACAAACAAAAAAAAATGCTTATAATAAAAATATGCGAAAATTCTCAGACAAAGGGGGTGAACTATATGGCAACAGTATATGTTAAGGACAACGAGTCTTTGGACAGCGCTTTCCGCCGTTGGAAACGGAAATGCTCCAACGAAGGAATTATCGGCGACCTGAAACGCCATGAGTTTTACGAAAAACCCAGCGTAAAGAGAAAAAAGAAGGCCGAAAACGCAAAAAAGAGAAGCTACAAATAAGCAAAATGAAAAAACCGCAATAAAGCGGTTTTTTTATGCAGGTTTTTTATTAGGATTAGCTTTCTCCGTTTCGCTGACGCTTCAGTCGAAATGACAATACCTTATGTCATCCCGACCGAAGCGGAGGGATCTCCTCCGATTAACGCCGCTACGCCATATTCTCCGACAGCTTTTCTCCGCCGATTATATGAATATGGAGATGACCAACGCTTTGTCTGCCGTTCTGACCTTTGTTGGAGACCAAACGAAAGCCTTCGGCAAGCCCGAGAGTATCTGTCAGCGTTGAAAGCTTCTTTAGACAGCGCGCCAGAGTCACAGATTGCGCTTCTGTCATCTCAATAATGTCGGCATAATGCTCCTTCGGTATAAGCAAAAGGTGTACCTTTGCCATGGGATTGATATCCCTGATGATTATCATGTCCTCGTCCTCATAGAGCTTCGCCGCGGGGATTTCCCCGGCGATTATTCTGCAAAAAATACAATTATTATTCAATTTCTCCTCCTTTCAGACCGTCCTTATAAATTTCGTCAGGCAGAATTCTTGCCGTTTGCTTGTCGGAGACGGCATATATTCTTATGTATCTTTCGGAATATCCGCACTTTTCACCGCCCTTATCTTCCTCAAATAGCACGTTTTGCGCTATACCTATATTAGCATTCAGATAGCTTCTTTGCAATTGCTTTTTTACGGCGGTCAGCCTTGCAACGCGTTCCTTTAGTGTTTTTTTGCCAAGCGGAGCCAGTTTTGCCGCAGCCGTGCCCTCTCTGGGCGAAAACGGAAAGATATGTACGTCGGCAAAGCCCGCCACGCTAACAAAATTCAAAGTATTATCGAATTGTTCCTCGGTTTCCGTGGGATAGCCGACGATTATGTCGGTGGTTATTGCGGCGTTTTTATCGTAACGGCGTATAAGCTCGATTTTTTCAATATACTGCTTGATACTGTAGCGGCGGTTCATTGCCTTCAGCACGGCATCGTCGCCGCTTTGAAGTGACAAATGAAAATGCGGACAAAATTGTTTTAGAGCAAAAAGCTCTTTCAAAAGCTCGTCCGTCACGCCCTCTACATAGAAAGAGCCCAGCCGTATTCTGACATCGATTTCCTTTAGCGCACGGACTAGCTCCGGCAAACTTTCACCGCTGTCCTTGCCGTACAAAGCGAGATTTATGCCCGTTATTACTATTTCTTTGGTGGTTTGCGCCAAAGTCTTTATCTCTTTTGTTATGTCGGCTAGGGCGCGTGAACGGCTGCGTCCTCTCAAATACGGAATGATGCAATACGAACAAAAGTTGTCGCAACCGTCCTGAATCTTTACAAACGCTCTCGTCCTGTCCGTCGATCGCAGTCCGTCCGACGATTCAAGACTATGCATATCCCCGTCGATTTTTTCCAGCAAAAGGCTTTTATCCGCGCCGCACACGTATTCAACGTTTTTCTCCTTGAAGGCGGCGGCGTTCTTTTCGCCGGCGCAGCCGCAAATAAAAATTTTGCCGTTCTCGTTATGCGCAAGACATCTCTTGACGGCTTGCCGTGATTTTCTCTCCGCCTCTGCGGTGACGGCGCAGGTATTTATGATATACACGTCAGCGGCGACAAGTTCGGAAAAAACCTCATGCCCCAGTCTTCGCAGTTCTTGAACAAGCATATCGCTTTCGTACTGATTGACCTTGCACCCCAGATTAAAAACCGCCGCCCTCATAGCTTGTCCAGCCCCTGAAGGCATAGCGCCAGCGCCGCAACCACCGCCGTTTGTACGCG
>JAQVME010000079.1 GCA_028703745.1 Clostridia bacterium | reverse complement strand
CATAAACGGCACCGTCGAAAACAGCATCCTTTTCAGAAACGTGCGTATTGAAGAAGGCGCCGTAGTAAAGAATTCCATCGTCATGGAAAACGGTAATGTACAAAAAGGCGCTTCTTTGCAATATGCCATCACCGACAAAAACGTTCACATCAGCGAGAACAGGAACATATCGGGCTTTATCACCTATCCGATAGTAATAGTAAAAGGCAAAACTGTATAAAACGGAGGTTATTATGAAGATTTTGTTTGCAGCAAGCGAGGCAGGTCCTTTCATACGCACCGGAGGTCTCGGCGATGTCAGCGGCGCGCTGCCTATCGCTCTTGCAAAAGAAGAACAGGACGTCAGAGTAATACTGCCTCTGTATGACAGCATCCCGGCAAAATACCGCCAGACCATGCTGTTCTTAGGCTCGACGATAGTCACTTTGGGGTGGAGACACCAGTACGCCGGAGTGTTTACGCAGAGCATAAACAATGTGCAGTACTATTTCATCGACAACGAGTATTATTATAAAAGAAAGGGGCTTTACGGGCATTTCGACGACGGCGAACGCTTCGCCTTTTTCTCAAAGGCAATCCTTGACGTGCTGCCCCTCATTGGTTTTTATCCCGACATAATCCATTGCAACGACTGGCAAACGGGACTGTTGCCCGTTCTTCTTGACAGCTTCTACCGTGACAACAAAAACTATGCCGACACAAAAACCGTTTTTACCATCCACAATATTGAATTCCAAGGCAAAATGGACAGAAGCTGCATCAGCGACGTATTCGGCATCCCGGAGAGCTACCGCAAGGCGGCAGAGTACGACAACAAAGCCAATATGCTGAAGGCCGGCATAGAGCAGTCAAATATCGTCACTACGGTATCCGAAACATACGCCAAAGAAATAATGGACCCATATTTTGCTTACGGACTGGAGAATATTTTGCAGAAGCGCAGCTACAAGCTGACGGGCATAGTAAACGGTATTGACACGGATTTATACAATCCGCTGAAGGACGAATCGCTGTTCCAGCGCTACTCCGAAAAAAGCCTTGTGCGCAAACAAAAAAACAAGGTCGGGCTGCAAGAGTTGGTGGATTTGCCCGCAGCAGAAAAACCGCTTATCGGCATGGTGACCAGATTGACCAATCAGAAGGGGCTTGACATAATAATGGAAGTCATCGAAGAAATGCTCGAGATGGACATTCAGTTGGTCATTCTCGGCACAGGCGACTGGAAGTACGAAAATGCGCTGACAGAGCTTTCCAAGAAGTACCCCGCCAAGCTCGCCGTCATCATAAACTTTTCGAGGGATATAGCCTCGAAGATATACGGCGGCGCAGATATGTTCCTTATGCCGTCAAGGTTTGAGCCCTGCGGCTTGTCACAACTCATCGCCATGCGTTACGGGAATATCCCTATTGTCAGGGAGACGGGCGGTCTAAAGGACACTGTCATACCGTACAATCCCGTTAGCGGCGAGGGCACGGGCTTTACCTTCAAATCCTACAACGCTCTCGATATGCTTGACGCCATAAAGCGCGCCATTGCCGTATACGGGGACAAAAAGCAATGGCAAGCGCTTATGCGTAACGCCATGGAACGCGACTATTCGTGGAAGGAACAAGCCAAAAAGTATATCCGGCTATATCAAAGCCTATAAAAAAAGGAACGCGGCGCGCGGCTTTTGAAGCCAATCGGGATAAATTCCTTGATTTACGTTAATATTGTTATGTATAACGTTACGCTTGCCGGTTTTTGATTTGACAAAAACATTATTAGGTACTACACTTTTAGCTGTGCGCCCAAAAAGCCGCGCGCACGCATATTATATACTGCATATGAGGAGATTCGATGATTACAAAAACTGAGATTAGAGAGCTTATCGAGTTAAAGCTTGCCAAGATGTACGGCATAAAATACGAAGAAGCCAGCAAAAATATAATGTACCGCGCCCTTTGCCTGGTCGTAAAAGACATGCTTACGCAAAAAAGACTGGACTACAAGAAGCTTGTGCGCGAAAGAGGCATGAAGCAAGTCTACTATATGTCAATGGAATTTTTGCTGGGCAGATCACTACGCAATCATCTATACAACAGCAAAGTGCTTGACCAAGCCGAAGCCGCCATAAAAGAAATGGGCTTTGACCTGAATGAACTGCTTGAGATAGAACCCGACGCCGGGCTGGGTAACGGCGGTCTCGGCAGGCTTGCCGCGGCATATCTTGACAGTCTGACCTCGCAAGGCTATCCCGCGGGTGGTTTTTCTATAAGGTACGAATACGGCATCTTCAAACAAAAAATAGTCGACGGTTGGCAAATGGAATTGCCCGACGACTGGCTGTCAAACGGCGATGTTTGGCTCAACCAGCGCGAGGAGGACTCCTTTGAAGTCAATTTCGGCGGACACATAGAAGAGAACTGGGACAGCGGCAAGCTGAGAATTGAGCACAAAGGTCACACCACAATAATCGCCGTGCCCTACGATATGAACATAAGCGGCTACGACAACGATGCCGTTAATACCATAAGGCTGTGGAGCGCCAAGGCGCCGCTGGGCTTTGATATGAACCTTTTCTCAAGAGGAGAATACGTCAAGGCTATTGAAGCCAAGGCTATGGCGGAAGCTATCTCAAAGGTGCTTTACCCCGCCGACAACCATTATGAAGGCAAGTCATTGCGTCTGCGCCAGCAGTATTTCTTCGTATCGGCATCCATTCAAAGCATCATCAAAAAGCATTTGAAATACAACGCCAACCTAGACAACCTTAGTGACAAAGTGGCAATCCACATCAATGATACCCACCCTACTCTTTGTATTCCCGAACTTATGAGATTGCTGCTCGACGTCTACGGCTACGACTGGGACAGCGCTTGGAAGATAGTCACGGAAACGGTTTCATACACCAATCATACTGTTATGCAGGAGGCGCTGGAGACCTGGCCTCAAGACCTCTTCCAAAACCTTTTGCCGCGTATTTTCCAAATCGTAAACGAAATCAATCAGCGTTTTTGCTCGGAGCTCTGGAAGGTATTTCCCAATCAATGGGAAAAGATTTCTTCCAACGCCATTATGGGTTACAACCAAATAAGAATGGCAAACCTGTGTCTTGCAGCCGCGCACACCATAAACGGCGTATCGATGCTCCACAGCAACATTCTCAAGGCCACGGTGTTCGCCGATTATTACAAGGTAGCCCCGCAAAAATTCACCAATGTCACAAACGGCATAACACACAGGCGGTGGACGGGCGAAGCCAATCCCATGCTAACGGAGTATATGAAGGAGCTTATCGGAGACGGTTTCATAAAAGACGCCTCGAAGCTTGAAGATTTGCTTGTCTATCAGAACAACAAACAAGTTATCGATAGAATGGCAGAAATAAAAAGGTGCAACAAACAGCGTTTGGCAGATTATATCTGCAAGGCAAACGGAGTGCTTGTCGACCCCGATTCGATATTTGACGTGCAAGTAAAACGTCTTCACGAATATAAGAGACAGCTGCTAAACGTATTCCACATAATGGATTTGTATTATCGGCTCAAGGCAAACCCGAACCTAGACATCAAGCCGCGCACGTTCATTTTCGGCGCAAAGGCCGCCTCGAGCTATTTTATGGCGAAAGAAATAATACGGCTTATCTGCACGCTCGGTGATGTCATAAACAACGATAAGTGCGTAAGCGACAAACTTAAGGTGGTATTCCTTGAGAACTACAGCGTTTCGCTCGCAGAAATGATTATGCCTGCCGCCGAAGTCAGCGAACAAATAAGCATCGCCGGCAAGGAAGCCTCCGGCACGGGCAATATGAAATTTATGATAAACGGCGCAGTCACCATAGGCACTATGGACGGCGCTAATGTGGAGATTCACGAAAGAGTCGGCGACGAGAACATCTTTATTTTCGGCATGCTGTCACACGAGGTCGAGGAGCTTTACAAAAGCTGTTATCAACCCACTACTTATTATGCCAACGACAAGCGCATAAAGGCCGTTATAGACGGATTGCGCTGCGGCTTTAACGGCAGATGCTTCAACGAAATTGCCGATTCCCTTACTATAGGCAGAGGCGGAACCGCCGACCCGTATATGATATTAGCGGACTTTGCCAGCTACAGCGAGGCGCAAAAGAAGCTCAACAACGCCTACCTCGATAAATACCGCTGGGGCAAAATGAGTATAGTCAATATAGCAAAGGCGGGCTTTTTCGCCGCAGACAGAAGCGTGGAGGAATATGCTCAAAGGATTTGGAACCTCAAAAAAATATAATCCGCTTCTTTTCTGCTCAAGAGAACTTTGCTTCAAGAAGCCCTTCGGCGCCGTAGCAACCGATGAAGAAATAGAAATCACCTTTCCCGTTAGCGTGGATTATGCCGCAGAGAAAGTCGATATCGTGCTGCGCCAGGGCGAATGTCTGACAAAATTTACTCTTGACAAACTAGAGCCGCGCGAAGGCTATGACATTTTTCATTTGTCCTTTCGCCTCAAAAAGAGCGCCACGTATTTTTATCGTTTCGAAATAACAAGGAATAAAGCCATAGCCTTCGTCGGAAAAGCCGAAGGCGGCTTGGCAAAAATTCAAGACTGGCTGCCCGAATGGCAGCTTTCGGTTTATGACGAGAGCTACCGCGTACCGGACATTAACGCAGGCGGGGTTATTTATCACATCTTCGTCGACCGCTTCGCTACCGACGGCGAAATCTTGCCGCCACGCTACGGCGTGCTGAAGGAATGGAGCGAGGACGTCACGATTATGGACAGCGACGGCGCCTACCGCGCCAACGATTTTTTTGGCGGAAACTTCAAAGGCATAATAAAAAAGCTCGGATACTTCAAGGAGCTGGGTGTCACGCTGATATACTTGTCGCCGATATTCGAGTCTTCAAGCAACCACCGTTACGATACCGGAGATTATTCAAAAATTGACGCCATGCTGGGCGGCGAAGAGGGCTTTACAGAGCTGCTTGAAGTCGCCCGAAACAATGGCATTGGCGTTATCCTCGACGGCGTTTTCAACCATACCGGAGCCGACAGCCTTTATTTTAACAAGTTCGGGCATTACGACAGCGTAGGCGCATACCAATCCAAGCACAGCCCCTATTTTGACTGGTACACCTTTCAAAAATTCCCCGACTTATACGAGTGCTGGTGGGGCATAACCGTCGTTCCCACGGTCTCAAGAAAGGCGTGCGGTTATCAAGAAATGATTGCCGGACAAGACGGACTGCTGCGGAAGTGGACGAAAGCCGGAGTTGCGGGCTGGCGTTTGGACGTCGTGGACGAGCTGTCCACCCCTTTTATAGAAAAAATACACGCGGCAATAAAAGACGAATGCAGCGATGCGCTGGTTATCGGAGAGGTTTGGGAAGATGCCAGCACAAAATACAGCTACGGCGAGGAAAGGGGATACTTTCGCGGCGGACAGCTAGACGGGGTTATGAATTATCCCTTCAAAAAAGCCGTGCACGATTATGTACTTTTCCCCGACGCCTCTCTTTTCATCGAGCGTGTGACGTCTATTTGTGAGAACTATCCGACAATGTCGCTCAACACTTGTATGACGCTGCTCGGTAGCCACGATACCGTCAGGGTCATAAACTCCCTTTCAAAAGCAAACGTCAAGGACACGACGAAGGAACAGCGCAAGGCATACAGGCTGAGCCGCGCAGAATACGATAAGGGCAAAAAAAGACTGCTTCTAGCAAGCTGTCTGCAATATTTTTTGCCGGGACTGCCGACTATTTATTACGGCGACGAAACGGGGATGCAAGGCTTTGAGGATCCGCTGAACCGCAGAACCTTTGTCGAAGAAAAAGCCGATACCGCCATTCTGACTCATTACAGAAGGCTGGGCAAGCTCCGTTCGGAAAACCGCGAGGCTTTCAAAAGCCTTTTTGACGGTATAACTTGCGACGGAGAGGTCGTTTTCATAAAAAGACAGCGCTTTACCCTCATAACCAATCCCACAAAAGCGCCTTACGCCCTAAGCGGAGTATTCTCCGATTATTTGAGTGGAAGCGCGGTTGGGTGCGTAGAAGGTCAAAGCGCCGTAATACTCATTGATTTTTGCTAAAAACTCTATCAAAAAATTGATTTTTTTTCTTTGGTGGACACTACCTCGTAACCGGCGTCGGTGACCGCCTTTTCGAGGACGGCGTCTTCCAAGGGCGCCGACAGGCTGATAATCGCCTGTTTCTTCTTCAAGTCGATTTTTGCCTTCACGCCGTCGATGGAATTGAGCGCTTTGCCGACTCTTGTAGCGCAATGCTCGCAGTTCATTCCGTTGATTTCCATAACTTTTTTCATAAAAAACCTCCTGAATTTATTTGCTGTGTTTTTGGTATTTGGGTTTGAAAAAGCGTAGCCGCAAAGCGTTCGTAACAACGAACACCGAGCTAAGGCTCATAGCTGCCGCCGCAAACATCGGGTTGAGCTTCCAGCCGAGCAAAGGGTAGAAT
>JAQVME010000078.1 GCA_028703745.1 Clostridia bacterium | reverse complement strand
CTATATTTTGACTAACGACATAACTCTTACGGAGGAGTGGACACCGATAGGTGTTGACTCTAACTCACCGTTCACAGGCATACTAGACGGCAACGGATACTCCGTTCTCGGAATGTCAATAACAAGCGAGAATTCAGGCTATGTGGGTTTTGTGGGGTACAATCAGGGCACAATCAGGAACCTAAACTTAGGTATTAAATACACTGACGAAATAGCGGATACCACGGGCAAAGCCGTCATAAACGTTTCCAGTTCGCTGAGTTCTTATACGCATTTATATGTCGGAGGGTTGGCCGCTTACAACGACACCGACGGTGTAATAATCAACTGTGAAGTGGCGTCGTACATCACCGTAGAGATGGTCTACGAAAGCAGAGATATGTATACTGGCGGCATAGCCGGATACAATAATGGCAGTGTGACGGAAAGCTATCTCATAACCGAGCTTGAGACCTCTTTCGACGAGGAGCTGCTTTTGCCCGGCACCGAATACAGGGGCGCTTTTGTCGGTTTTCACGCTCTTTCGGGTGTCATAAACGACTGCCGTTA
The DNA here is from genome assembly GCA_028703745.1 of Clostridia bacterium. GTDB lineage: Bacteria > Bacillota > Clostridia > Christensenellales > DTU072 > DTU072. Next base: position 6,039 of record JAQVME010000078.1, on the reverse strand, counting down.
CGAAAGGATAGTGCCTTCAGCGGATTTTGTATCAGTCGCCTGCGGCAATCAGAACGACGAAGCGACCTTCGGACAATACAGCGCGACTTTCGGTAGTACAACACAAGACGAATGGGACGTTTGAGCAAGACAAAATAGTTGCGTTAATATTCTTTACAAAAAAATATTAATGTGATATCTTATAAAGGATACCTATTGCAAGGTAAGGATTCGCTCCTAAAGATTTCTTTCTTTGCTTTACGGTGAATAAAAACATTATTAGGAGGTTGGATCATGGAAAATCTGACAGAGAAGGACGCTGTAGTAGCAGCGCAAGACATTGTAGCCGAGGCTGCGGCACCCGAAGTTGCGCCTGAAGCTGAATTGACCGAAGTTGCGGCACCTGAAGTTGTATCGACTGAAGTTGCGACACCCGAAGTTGTAGCAGAAGATCCCAAGCCAAGCAAAAAGGCTGAGGTTATTGCAAAATTCGGAAGATCGGAGAAGGATACCGGTTCTCCCGAGGTGCAGATAGCTCTGCTCACCGAAAGAATCACTCACTTGAACCAGCATTTGCTGGTCCACAAGAAGGATCATCACTCGCGCAGAGGTTTGCTTAAGATGATAGGACAAAGAAGGAATCTTCTCGGCTATCTGAAAACAAACGAAATCGAGCGTTACAGAGCCATCATTGCCGAACTGGGACTAAGAAAATAACTTAAACTGCCGAAGAATGGGGTTGTTTGTACAGCCCCATTTTCTTATAACGAAGTTTTGACGTATATTTCCTTTTTTTGCTAAAAAATGAGTTTGAATGCCGCGCCAAAATGGTCATACTATAGGTAAAAATAAAATTTATATAAAAAGTGTCCGCAGGAGCGGACAAGGAGGACTTAATGAAAGAAAGCAGAATTTTTTCTACAACCATAGGAGGTAGAGAAGTATCAGTCGAAATCGGAGGATATTGTTCGCATTCAAACGGCGAATGTCTCATCAGGTGCGGCGACACGGTGGTTTTGACCAACGTAACCATGGCGAAGGAACCGAGAGACGGTATTGACTTTTTCCCTCTGGGAGTAGACTTCGAAGAAAAAATGTACTCTGTGGGCAAGATCCCCGGCGGATTCAAGAAGAGAGAAGGCAGGCCGAGCGACAAGGCTATATTGACATCGAGACTTATCGACAGACCCATACGCCCGCTTTTCCCAAAAGGTTTGTTCAATGATGTTTCTGTCGTTACCACGGCGCTCTCCGTTGACACAAATATTCCCCCCGAGGTTTTTGCTATGCTGGGCAGCTCTATTGCGCTCACCATATCTGATATTCCCTTCAACGGCCCTACGGGCAGCGTTGTTGTAGGTTATGTTGACGGCAAATACGTTATCAACCCCGACGATGAGCAGAGAGAAAAATCTGCGTTGAATTTATCACTTGCGGGTACCAAAGATGCAATTATGATGGTCGAAGCAGGCGCGAACGAACTTTCCGAAGAGATCGTGCTCGGTGGCATTCTTTACGGTCACGAAGAAATCAAGAAGATAGTTGCGTTTATTGAAAGTGTACAGAAAGAAGTCGGAAAAGAGAAGAAGAACGTAGCCCTTAGACTTCCCCCGGAAGAAATCGAAATTGCCGTAAAAGAGTATTCGGCAGCAAAGATTGCTACGATATATGACACCTTTGACAGAAGCGAGAGAGAAAAGAGAGAAGATGAGGTGACCCATGAGATTATGGAGCATTTCGCAGAAATATTCCCCGACAGCATGAATTATGTCGGTGACGTCATCTATTCAATGAAGAAAAAGTTCGTAAGAAAAAGAATAGCCGAAGAGGGCGTACGTCCCGACGGCAGAAAGCTTACCGACATTCGCGACATATGGTGCGAGGTGGGAATACTTCCCAGAGTGCACGGTAGCGCAGTCTTCACCAGAGGACAGACACAGGCATTGACGACTGCGACTCTCGGTACTATTTCCGAGGTTCAGAAGCTTGAGGGTCTCGATTCTGACGTCTTCAAGAGATATATGCACCACTACAATATGCCTCCGTATTCTACGGGCGAAGCAAAACCTATGAGAAGCCCCGGCCGCCGCGAAATAGGACATGGCGCGCTTGCAGAAAGAGCTCTTGAGCCCGTTTTGCCCACAGAAGCTACTTTCCCGTACGCTATCAGAACTGTTTCCGAAATTATTTCCAGCAACGGTTCGACCTCGCAGGCAAGCGTTTGCGGCTCTACGCTTTCGCTTATGGACGCAGGCGTTCCCATAAAAGCCCCTGTGGCAGGAATAGCTATGGGTCTTATTAAGGACGAGGACCACAACACCATTTCGGTGCTCAGCGATATTCAAGGACTTGAGGACTTTTACGGTGACATGGATTTCAAGGTAGCCGGCACAAAGGACGGCATAACTGCCATTCAGATGGATATCAAAATAAAAGGCATCAACGAAGAAATTCTCAAAAAAGCGCTTGAGCAGGCGAGACTGGGCAGATTGTTCATACTTGACAAGATGCTTGCCGTGCTTGCCGAGCCGAGAAAGTCATTGAGCAAATACGCGCCGAAGATAATAAGCTTCTCAATAGACCCCGAGAAGATTAAAGACGTAATCGGCAGCGGCGGCAAAGTAATAAACAAGATCATTGAAGAAACCGGCGTAAAAATTGACATAAACGACGAGGGCGAGGTATTCATCGCTTCCGTTGACGAAACAGGCGCTGACAAGGCGAAGGCTATTATTATGTCAATAGTAAAAGACCCCGAGCCGGGCGACATTTTTGACGGCAAGGTAGTCAGGATACTTCAGTTCGGCGCTTTCGTCGAGCTTACCCCCAACAAGGACGGCATGGTACACATCTCCAAGCTTTCCAATAAGAGAGTCGAGAAGGTAGAAGACGTAGTCAATCTCGGCGATATGGTCAGAGTAGAAGTCATAAAGGTTGACGAAAAGAGCAGAATCGACCTTAAACTTATCCAAAAGCTATAAGAAACAAACAAAATGTACCATCAAAAAAGGGCGAAAGCCCTTTTTTTATTGTCATCTTCAGTATCATTCGAGGACTAAATCCATAGGTTCAACGAAAAACTATGGATGAGATTTATCATTTCTTCGGTCAAAGTGACATATGAAAAGTTGACATATTTTATTCTTGATGTCATTTATGTCGAAATGACATATATACTTTATTTTTTCATATGCTTGATCGATTTTTGTAATTTGTCGTTTTGAAGAAGAAACATTGAGCCGGCCGTACCCATTAGCAGACCGATAATAAAACCGTTTTTCATAAAAATAATAACCTCCCTTTTCAGTATGTGAAGAAGGGAGGCTTATATAGTTAGAAATAATTGGTGAAAAAATGTCAATTGTAGCTGTCGTTTTCGAGCATAAGTTTTTCAAAAATAATGTTGTCTACGTCGTTCTCTTTTGCTTTTTGCAAAAGCTCTTCCGACCTTACGGTCCAGCTCAATAGCTTTATGTCTTTTTCTTCGAGTATGCTGCTAAGCTTCTTTGAAGGCAGCTGTTTGATATTGAAGGCTAGGAAATCGGGCTTGTTTTTGCGCAAAACTTTTTTACCGGTGAGATTTATGAATGCATTGCATAGGCTGTTGCCTATATATGTAGAGAGGAAGCCGCGGGTGAATTCCGGCGCGTTCTTTCTGAACCAGCTGATTATGGCAGGGCTGAAGGACTGGACGGCGACGCTGTCTTGTTTGCCTTTAATAAGCTCATAAACTTTTTGTTCAAGCCTATGGTTGAAAACAGCAACGGTCTTGAGTTCGATAAGCAGCTTGGTTTTGCCTTCGATAAGTTCGAGCAGCTCTTTCAGCAGGGGAATAGTCTCTCCGTTGGGCAGGAGGTAGTCGCCGCCTTTTATGTCGGCTGTAGTTAAGTTTTTTATTTTTGCGTTCTTGCCGCAGACTCTTTTTAGTGAACCGTCATGGAAAACTACTATTTCGCCGTCGGCAAGCAGTCTTACATCAATTTCGATGTAATAGTTCTTTTCAATGGCGTTGCGAAAAGCCGCCATAGAATTCTCCGTTGCCTTGTCGTCATGTAAACCTCTGTGGGCGATAGGTCTGTCAAGTAACCACATATGTATAATCCTCCTGAATTTCAATAGCCTAAGCTATCATTAATAATGACTAAATAAAAGTTTTTGTCGCCGGTGGGGTGGTGGTGTATAACCGTAGCTTTGCACATAGTATCGGGACTCAAACAATACGAACATTCTCCCGTATAGGCGCAGGGCGTCTTTTTGTTCAGGCGCAACGCGTTCTTGGGCGCCGCTACGTTCCGCGCTCTGTCTATACCTTCATTTATGTCCTTGACCACCTTGTTTGTGCCGCAAATTATCAAAATATTTTTTGGTCCGAACAGCATTTCGGCAACGCGGTTGCCTCTGCCGTCGATATTTATGATGTCACCCGTCTCGGCAACGGCGTTGGCGCTGGCTATATACCAGTCTGCAACGTGCATTTTTTGAAAAAGCTGCTCATGCTCCGAAGCGTCAAAAAGCGAGCGGTGCAACAGGGTATAGTCGGCTTTCATAGCGTCGAGAATGCCTGTTTGTTCGACGGTAACGCTGCCGCCGAAGCCTATGACGGAGCCCTTCGGAATAAGGTTTAGTACGATATTTCGGCCTTTCTCAACGCTGTCGGCAAAAAACGGGACGAAGCCCCTTTTGCGTAAGTTTTCTATTAGAAGAGCGTATTGCATATATCCACCGTGTCGATAATCAAAGTATAAATATTATACACCAATCAACGGGCAAATGAAAGACTTTGATTGAAATTTATTGCTTAATTACAGTATTTTATATATAATGATAATTGATATTTGATTTGGAGAAAGACCTACTAATGGACGACAGACAAAAATATATACGGAACTTTTGTATAGTGGCGCATATTGACCACGGCAAAAGCACGCTTGCAGACAGAATAATACAGCTTACGGGGCAGGTTGCCATGCGTGAACTCAAAGAGCAAATGCTTGACTCAATGGACATTGAGAGAGAACGCGGCATAACCATAAAGCTTACGCCCGTAAGAATGTTTTATAAATATCAAGGGCATGAATATACGCTCAACCTTATTGACACTCCGGGACACGTGGATTTTACTTACGAGGTGTCGCGTTCGCTTGCAGCTTGCGAGGGCGCAGTACTCGTCGTAGACGCCGCTCAAGGCATAGAGGCGCAGACTTTGACGAACGTTTATCTTGCTCTCGACAACGATCTTGAGATAATTCCCGTAATAAACAAAATCGACCTTCCCGCCGCAAACCCCGAAGGAGTAAAAAAAGAAATTGAGGACGTTATCGGACTGGACGCATCGGAAGCTCCGCAAATAAGCGCCAAAGAAGGCATAAACATAGAACAAGTGGTGGTGCAAATCATCGAAAAACTGCCTCCGCCAAAGGGTGACTCGTCTGCGCCGCTAAAAGCGCTGATATTCGATTCGCTATATGACAATTTTAAGGGCGCAATCTGCAATATAAGAGTAGTTGACGGCAGTATAAAGAGAGGCGACGCCATAAAAATGTTCTCTACGGGACGCGTTTTTGACGTCGTAGAAGTCGGCATTTTCAATCCCAATATGAAAGAGGTGAGCGTACTCAACGCCGGCGATGTCGGTTATGTCGCCGCCAGCATCAAGAACGTCAAGGACATATCTGTGGGCGATACGCTTACTTTGGCGAAGGGCGGGGCGGTAACGCCGCTCAAAGGCTATAAAAAAATCAACCCTATGGTTTTTGCAGGTATTTTCCCCGCGGACGGCGCAAGATATAACGACCTCCGCGATGCGCTTGAGAAGCTGAATCTCAACGATGCCTCGCTTGTATATGAGGCTGACTCCTCAACGGCTCTCGGGTTCGGATTCCGTTGCGGCTTTCTCGGACTGCTGCATATGGAAATCATTGAAGAGAGACTGGAGCGGGAATTTGATCTTGACCTTGTAACTACCGCGCCCAGCGTTTCGTATATTGTGAAAAAGACCAACGGCGAAAGCCTCATAGTCGATAATCCCACGAAGCTGCCTCCACAGGGAGAAATAGACGC
>JAQVME010000077.1 GCA_028703745.1 Clostridia bacterium | reverse complement strand
ATCACGATTACTTTGTCACTCTGGCGAAGAAACTGAAAGGCATGGGCGCCGATATTATCTGCATAAAAGATATGGCGAATTTGCTCTTGCCGTACGCTGCGTACGATCTTGTCAAGGCAATTAAGTCCTCTGTGGATATTCCCGTTCATCTCCATACTCACAACACTACAGGCACGGGTGATATGACCTATCTGAAGGCTTGCGAGGCGGGTGTGGATATCGTCGATACTGCTTTGTCGCCTATGGGTAACGGCACCTCTCAGCCGGCGACCGAACCGCTTGTTGCAACACTTCAGGGCACTCCGTATGATACAGGACTGGATTTGACACTTCTTACGGACATAGCAGAGCATTTCAAAAAGGTTGCCGACAGGCTGACCAAAGAAGGCTTCATAAATTCAAAAATACTCCGCGTTGATGTCAACGCTCTGATATATCAGGTGCCCGGCGGTATGCTGTCAAACCTTGTCAATCAGTTGAAGGAGCAGGGCGCTTCGGACAAATACCAGCAGGTGCTTGACGAAATACCCAAGGTTAGAAAGGATCTAGGTTACCCTCCGCTAGTTACCCCGACCAGCCAAATAGTCGGCACTCAGGCGGTATTCAACGTTATAGCCGGCGAAAGATACAAAATCGTCACAAAAGAGACAAAGGCTTTGCTTAGAGGCGAGTACGGACAGTTGCCTGCCGAGCCGGATGCCGACGTCATAAAGAAATGTATCGGCGACGAAACGAGGATTACGGTACGCCCCGCCGACCTTTTGAAACCCGAATACAATTTGTATAAAGAAGAGATGAAAGAATACTATACGAAGGAAGAGGACATACTGTCTTATTGTATGTTTCCTCAGGTATCCAAGAATTTTTTCAAATGGCGCCAGGCAAAACAGCTGGGCGTTGACGGAAATATGCTGGACGCAATAAACAGGATACATCCGGTATAGAATATGAAAATTTTTGTAATAGGCGGCGGCGCTGCGGGCATGATGGCCGCTATTGCCGCAGCCCCGAACGGTGAGGTCTTTATCCTTGAACGCAACGAAAAGCTGGGAAAAAAGCTTTATATTACGGGCAAGGGTAGATGCAATATCACCAATCTTGCAAGTTATTCCGAATACTTTGAAAACATCGTTTCCAATCCTAGGTTTATGAGCGGAGCGTTGAAGGCTTTGTCTCCTGAAGCCGTAGTAAAGCTGTTGAACGACAACGGACTTGCTACGAAAGCCGAGAGAGGAGACAGGGTTTTTCCCGCTTCCGATAAGTCGAGCGACGTCATAAATACCTTAAAACGTATGCTTGAACGAGCCGGTGTCACCGTGCTATATAACCAAAAAGTCACGGATTTCCACCTAGAGAATAACAAAATAACAAAAATCATCACCGAAAACGGCGAATTTGTGCCGGATAGGGTTATTCTTGCTACCGGCGGAAAAAGCTATAAGTCAACGGGTTCCGACGGCAGCGGCTACGCGCTGGCGCAAAAATGCGGACACAGCATAGTTCCGCTTCGCGCGGCTTTAGTTCCGCTTATTACGGAAAGTTGTTTTTTTGCAGGCGGAGGCAGTGCCCCGACAAACGATTTGCCGTCGTTGCAGGGCTTGTCTCTCAAGAACGTAGAAGCCTCGATAAAAACAGACGACGGTAAAACGCTTTTCAAGGAATTCGGCGAAATGCTGTTCACTCATAACGGCGTATCCGGTCCAATAATCCTGTCGCTTTCGAGCAGAATAAACAGAATGTCCCTTAACGGTCTCAGACTTGTCATAGATTTGAAACCGGCTTTAGACTTTGCTACGCTGGACAAACGGTTGCTGCGGGACTTTGAACAAAACAAGAACAAGTTTTACAAAAATTCATTGAACGAGTTATTGCCATCGAAGCTTATTGCGTTTATAATATTGTTATCGGAAATAAACGGCGATACTTTTGTCAACAATATTACTCGGGAACAGCGTATGGCGCTTGTCTCACTGCTCAAAGGTCTTTCTTTCCGTATCGGCGCTTTGGGCGACCTCAATGACGGCATAATTACCGCCGGCGGCGTATGCGTAAATGAAATCAATCCAAAAACCATGCAGAGCAAGCTCGTCGATAACCTATATATTGCCGGAGAAATAATCGATATCGATGCATTAACCGGCGGCTTCAATTTGCAGCTTGCGTTTTCCACCGGCTGCGTTGCAGGAACCTATAGCACACTTTAAGGAGAAATAATGGCGAAGAACATCACAATAGACGGCCCCGGCGGCAGCGGAAAAAGCACGATAGCAAAAGCTCTTTCAAAAGATTTGGGCATAACGTACCTTGATACAGGCGCAATGTACAGAGCGACGGCATATTATGCTTTATCGCGTGGTGTCGACCCTGCCGACGTGACGGCGGTGCTTGCCATTCTAGGCGATATCAGCATGGACGTAAAGTATGTCGGCGGTGGGCAGAAGGTATATATTTGCGGCGGGGACGTCACTCCGTACATCAGAGAGTACAAAATATCTATGGCGGCGTCGACTATCTCAAAGATCCCCGAGGTACGCCTCAAAATGGTCGAGCTTCAACGTATTATTGCCGCCCAAACAGACTGCGTAATCGACGGCAGGGACATCGGCTCGTACGTGCTTCCTGAAGCAAAATACAAGTTCTATATGACAGCATCCGCGGAAATAAGAGCCGGCAGACGATACCTTGAATTAAAAGAAAAAGGCGCGGACGTAAGCTTCGACGAGGTGCTTGAGGATATTAAGAAACGAGACCTTCAGGATTCCACGCGGGCGTTTGCGCCGCTTGTGGTTCCCGAGGGCGCGGTGGTTATTGACACCTCAAATATGTCAATAGAGGAAGTAAAAGCCAAAATTAAGGAGTATTTATGCTGATATACCGCGGGTCAACGGGGTTTTGCGCAGGAGTGCGGAACGCAGTTGATACGGCGCTGGCGCACAAAAAGGACAGGGTTATTTACACTTTAGGAAACCTTATTCACAACGACTGCGTAATAAAAAGTTTAGAGGCTGTCGGCGTGTTTGCGGTATTTGACGTCAATTCGCTGAACGCAAAGGACACCGTGGTTATTTCGTCGCACGGCGCGCCGAAAAAAACCGTCGAGAGGCTGATTGAGAAGGGTGTAAAAGTCATTGACGCCACTTGTCCTTTTGTCAAAAAAATTCACGAGCGTGTGGAGAAGGACTGCGCCGACGGGTACGGCGTCGTCATCATTGGTGACCGCGAGCATACCGAAGTAAAAGGTATTGCCGGCTGGTGCCAAGACGCGCAAATTATTACCGACGAAAAGGAGATGGATTTTTCTTTTTCCGACAAATTTTCCATAGTTTGCCAGACGACTTTCGATTTAGATAAATATAGAGAAATAAAGAAAAATATACAATTACTTGCAACAAAATTATATAAAATAGTTGTTTTCTATGATAGTATTTGTTATACTACTGTAGAAAGACAAAAAGAAGCAGTTTTATTATCAAGTATGTCCGATGCGGTGCTTGTTTTGGGAGACAAATCCAGCTCCAACACCAATAAGTTGGTACAAATTGCTAAGAAGAAATGCAATTTTGTTTATTTGATTTCAAATGTCTCCGACCTCAAATCGGTACAGATACAAAATATTTCAAAGCTGGGACTGTTGTCCGGCGCATCAACTCCGACGGAGTTGATTACGGAGGTTATTAATACAATGATTGAAACAAACAACGACACCGTCATCATCGAAGATGTCAAAGAAAGCGAAGCCTTAACGCAGGTAGAAGAACAAAAGACAGAAGTTAAGAAAGAAAAGAAAGAGATGTCCATGAAGGACGCCATGAAAAAGTACGCTCCCCGTCAATACAGAGAGGGTATGAGGCTCAAGGGAAGAGTCGTTTCCGCGGACAACACAGGCATATTGGTTGCGCTTGACAATGCCGGAAAGAACGATACCGGTTTTATTGACAAGGACGAAGCCGAAATGGAAGGCGCGTATTCTCCCGAGAATTACAAGCCCGATATGGAACTTGACGTCATTATCATCCCCAAGGGCAACGATAAAAATAATAAATCCATAAACCTTTCCAAGAAGGCTTATGACGCTTTGAAAGTAGACGACGAAAGAGTCAAGGGCATACTTGCCGGCGACGAATTCGAACTTTCTTGCACACAAGAAGTAAAAGGCGGTCTGCTTGGCAAAATAGGCACATACACGGTTTTTGTGCCCGCTTCACAGATACGCATGGGCTTTGTGCAAAATCTTTCCGAATATCTCAATAAGCCTTTGAGACTTAAGGCTTTGCCGCCAAAGGACGAGCCTGAGGAAAGCGAAGACGAATCCAAGCGCCCGAGGAACCCGAAGAGAATAGTCGCTTCTCAGCGCATAGTTCTAGAAGAAGAAAAGGCCCAAAGAGAAGAAGATTTCTGGAACAGCATTCCCGAAGGTTCGGTGGTATCCGGCAAAGTAAAGAGATTTGCTACGTTTGGCGCTTTCGTAAGCTTGAAGTATATGGATGCTCTGGTACATAATTCAGAGCTGAGCTGGAGCCGCAAAAAGATAAATTCTCCCGACGAGGTGCTGACTATCAACACTACCTACGATTTCCAAGTACTCAGTGTTGACAGAGAAAACGGCAAAATTTCTCTCGGCTACAAACAGTTGCAGCCCAAGCCCGAAGAAATAGCCATGACGAAGTACCCCGTAGGCACAATAACAAAAGGCAAGGTCGTAAGACTAGTCAAGTTCGGCGCTTTCGTAGAGCTTGAACCCGGCATTGACGGACTTGTCCATATCAGCCAAATAAACCATGGCTGGATAAAGAGCGCCAACGAAGCATTGAAGGTAGACGACGAAGTCGAAGTCAAGGTTATGGGCATTGAGAACGACAGAATTACTCTCAGCATAAAAGAATTGCTTCCCGAAGAAGAGGTTGCGCAGGCTCCGATGTTCGACATAAATCTCGGCACCGACGAAGAGAAGCCCTCCAGAATTTCTCAATTCAATAAGAGAATGGAAGGACAGGACAGGAACGACAAGAGAGACAGAAGAAAGTTCAGAAACGAGGACGGAGACGAACCGAGGGAATATATCTCTTCCTCGAGCGTGGTTACCTTGGCGGACTTATTCAAACAAAACGAAAAAATCGACGACTAACACCCAAAGAAAGCCACCGCAAGGTGGCTTTCAGGCATCTATAAACCAAAAACTTATATTTACGACGGATAATAATTGATATTGGAGAAAATATGGACAGAACAACATATGTTAACCCTTTGACGACCCGTTACGCCTCAAAACAAATGCAGACGGTATTTTCCGAAGAAAACCGCATAAGGCTTTTCAGAGAGCTTTGGACGGCGCTTGCCGAAAGCCAAATGGAGATGGGACTTAACGTCACGGAGAAGCAGGTAAACGAACTTCGAGCCAACATATTGCCTATAAATTTTGACGCCGCCGAAAAACGCGAAAAGGAAGTACGTCACGACGTTATGGCGCACGTATACGCTTTCGGACTGCAATGTCCGTCGGCAGCTCCTATTATTCATTTGGGCGCTACAAGCTGCTACGTCACCGATAACGCCGATATTATTATTTACAAAAGGGCGCTTGAGCTTATCCGTACGAAGCTTGCCGCCGTGATGAGCAAGCTGGCGGCTTTTGCTTCGAAATACAAGAGCCTGCCGACATTGGGCTTTACGCATCTTCAACCGGCTCAGCTTGTCACTGTTGGAAAGAGGGCGGCTATGTGGTTGCAGGATTTTTTCATGGACTACAATGCCGTTGATGCGCTCATAGGCGGACTAAAACTCCGCGGCGTAAAAGGTACGACGGGCACGCAAGCAAGTTTTATGGAGCTATTTGACAACGACGGCAAAAAGGTCAGAGCTTTAGAGAAGCTGGTCGTACAAAAAATGGGCTTCAAAGCCGCTTTTACGGTATCGGGGCAGACCTACACCAGAAAGCTCGATTACAATATCACCTCAGTTCTCAGCATGCTTGCCCAAAGCGCAAGCAAATTCAGCAGCGATATGCGTCTTTTGCAGAACATGAAGGAACTCGAAGAGCCGTTCGAAAAGAAACAGATAGGCTCGTCGGCAATGGCATACAAACGTAATCCCATGCGCAGTGAACGCATAGCTTCGCTGTCGCGTTACATCATTACTTTGCCGGCAAATGCCGCCTTTACCGCCTCCTCACAGTGGCTGGAACGTACTCTTGACGATTCCGCCAACAGAAGAATAGTCATGGCAGATGCCTTTCTTGCGGCGGACGCAGTGCTTGAACTGTTATTGAACGTCATCGACGGTATCGTCGTATACAAAAAGGTCATCCAAAAGCATATTGCCGAGGAACTGCCGTTTATGGCAACCGAGGTCGTGCTTATGCAATGTGTCAAAGCCGGCGGCGACAGGCAGCTGCTTCATGAGGCGATAAGAGAGCATTCTATGGAAGCGGCAAAAAAAGTTAAGCTGGAAGGCAAAAGAAACGATCTCATCTCGCGCATAAAAGCTGACGCGCGGTTCGAAGCAATTCACGACAAAATAGACAGCATACTCAATCCAAAAAACTTCATCGGCAGAGCGCCGGCGCAAGTAGAAGAACTCATAAAAGAAGTATCTCCCGTCATAAAGCGTTAT
>JAQVME010000076.1 GCA_028703745.1 Clostridia bacterium | reverse complement strand
TGTGGCGTTCTGCATAGCGGCTCCGGGGAATTCCGCTACGATGTCATAAAGCTCCTCATACTTGTAGCCCGCCACCTTGAAAAGGTCCTCGAGCGCTCCTACGGATATCTCGCTCGGAGCAAACAGTTTGAAGAACTCCTTGACCCTTTCTATTTCTTTTGCAACAAAGGCGTCGCTAATAAAAGGGTATTTTGAAGGCGCGGCGTCGGCGCCGTCCATATACGCTCGGTATATTCCCGTCGGCGCATCGCTACATTTGAAGAATGCCGCATAGGTATTCAGTAGCTTTCTTCCCTTTTCCGGTTGCTTTAATAAATAATGATTGAGCGCTGCCATCCAAAGCGTCTCCTCGTCGTACTCGTTCTGTTGCATAATGCGCGAAAAAAACTTCCCCGCAACTTCGTATCTGCCGTTGAGCATATACGCCCTGCCAATACGCAAAAGGTCGAAATAATTGTCGTTCGCCCTTTCCAGCTGTAGCCTATAGCCTTTTTCGAGCACACCTATAACTTCCTCGTCGTTGGTATCAAGTAGCATTGACACGATATAAGGGTTGTCGGGCGCGTTCGGATAAAGCGACATGGCGGCTTTCATTATTTTGTCCTTGCTAACGCGGAAATTCTCTTTTTGCGTGGTTTCATAAACCAATTTCATAACTTCGGGGAAATAGGGATTGTCGGCGTCAATAAGCGCCGGCAGAACGTCAAAAAGAGCTTGGTAATTCTCGTTCTTGCAAAGCTCTCTAATCGTAATGAAATCCTCTCTTGCCTTTATGTCGAGTCCGTCGAACACGAACATATTGTCGTGGTTGGCGAACAATAAGCTGTCCTTCAGCACCATATCGATGCCGTCAAAAAGATAACTGTCCTTTTCGCAATAGGTATAAATCAGCTTGCAGAGCACGGTATATGCCGAACCGAAATTGTCCGTTTGCGTGAGAAGATAAAGGTACCTGATATATATCTCGCGTTTCTCTTCGTTTGTATTGGCGTATATGATTGCATCATTGAGGTTTATGATGGCGTCAAGATACTTTTCTTCTTTGATGAACCTGTCGGCAAAGCCCAGACAGCTTTTTAGATTTATTTCCAGGGCTATTACTTCTCCCACAGCTTGCGTACCTCCTCTTTGTTATAGACGTACTTTTTGTTGCAGAATTGACAGCAGACCTCGAGTTTGCCTATCTCGTCAACTATATCCATAGCTTCTTTCTGCCCCAATCCCAGTACAATATTCTTAATTTTTTGTTCGGAACAGTTGCACTCCAAGGTCAAACTCTCTTTCGACAATATCTCCGCATCGAGGTGACCGAAATAATAGTCCATTACCTCGTCAATACCTTTCTCGGCAAGCACGGAGCTTATTTCCGCAAGATTTGACATTATGTCCTCGAGAATAAACAGCATGTTGTCGTCTATGCCGGGCAACGCCTCGGCAATAATACCGCCTGCGGCGGCGACTCCTTCGGAGTTTACTCTTACACCGAGGTTTACCGCGCTTTTTATGCCCTCGCTTTTCAAGAGATAGTATGCGAAATCCTCGGCTATCTCTCCAGAAACCAATTCACAGGTTCCATTGTACGGTCTCTTCAATCCCAAGTCTTTTATTACCGTAATACTGCCGTTATTTCCTACTGCGCCGCCGACATCGAGCTTGCCGTTCTTTTTCGGCGGCAAATCGACAAGCGGATTGGCGGCAAAGCCGCGTATCTTGTTGCCGCTTTCGCCTGCCACTACAATGTTGCCCAGCGGTCCTCCGCCTTTGATTATCATGCTGAAGGAACCCTTCTGAGTCTTCAGATTTGTGCCGATATACGCGCCCGCCGTCAACGCCCTTCCAAGAGCCGCCGCCGCAAGCGGAGATAATCCGTGAAGCTCAGCCGCCTTTCTTGCCGCCTCGGTAGAATCGATCAGGGTTATCCGAGCTTTTTTGCCGAAAATGACGGATTTTATTATTTTGTCCATTAGTCCTGCAACCTCTCAATAGAGGATATGATAGCATAATCCCCATCTTCTGTCACGGGAAAATCATCCATTCCCGCGTATGTTTGTGTCGGAAAACTGCTCAAATCCGCCACTGCCGCATCGCTCTCGGCATCTATCGTTTTACCAAAGGCGGCATATTTTCCGTCAAGATGAGGACTTGTGCCCGAACAAATGAAAAACTGCGCCGATGCGGTATCATTGCCTGTGGCACGCGCCATAGAAAGGACACCGAAGGTGTGTTTTATGTCGTTCCGTACGCCGTTTGCGGAGAACTCGCCTTTTATGTTAGGCTGCTGAGGCTTATAATACAGTTGGTTATCTGAGAACTCAACCAAACCGGCTTGAATCATAAAATCATCAATTATTCTATGAAAAACCGTGTTAGTATAATATCCGGCATCGACCAGCCGCAAGAAGTTCGCCACGCTGATAGGCGCAACCTCGGGAAAGAGTTCCAAGCGGATTTTTCTGCCGTCGGCAAGGTTGATAACGACTTTGGGAACAAATTTCCACTTGGCATAAACTGTATGATTGTCGGTTATTGTGCTGTTCAAGATTTCCTCCGCGCTTTGTTGAAAGGTATTATTGTCAAGATACCACCCGTCAAAAGCGTAATTTGTTTTTGATATGTTTGAGGGTA
Source organism: Clostridia bacterium (assembly GCA_028703745.1). Lineage (GTDB taxonomy): Bacteria > Bacillota > Clostridia > Christensenellales > DTU072 > DTU072. The sequence continues at coordinate 4,008 of JAQVME010000076.1, read as the reverse complement.
CGTATATGGTGTTGCCGTACCCGGCTATTATGTCGTCAAGCCTTTGAGAGCTGTTGGTAACAAAGACTATTTTGCCCACCGGCTGCCACTTTGCGTACACCGCCACGTCTTGCGAAGGCATTTCTTCATAAAAGACGGTTTCAAACCTGGTATTCAATTCCTTGTCAAGGTACCAGCCTTGGAAGGAATAAGCGTCTTTCTTCGGCTCGAGCAGAGTAAAGCCGCCCTTATTGTCTATTTTTTCTTCGGCGATAAGCGTTTCGCCGTCATAAAATAGCACTTTCACTTCGTTTGCGTCGCAGGCAGAAAGCAGACACGAAAAAATCAGTGTGAAAATAACGAATATTAATAATTTTACTTTTGTTTTCATTATGTACGTACGCCTTTCGGAAATCCCGGCAGAAAGGTAAAATATTCAGGTCGCCCTGAATATCCAGTATTTGTCCCCTGCTGCAAGGACGCTTCCTACCTTATTTTTTGGAGCGAAAGACGGGATTCGAACCCGCAACAACCACCTTGGGAAGGTGGCGCTCTACCGTTGAACTACTTTCGCAAAGTATTTATATTATATAAATTAAGCAATTATTTGTCAACAGAATTATGGCGCGATGAACCCTGTTTATAAATTTCACAAGCAACGCCTACCGGCGTTTGCGGACTTTGGCTAAGCAAAATATCTTCGAGCTGGCTTTCCTTCAATAGCGCAACCCTTTTCATAGCGTTGTCAACAACTTCAATCTCATACACCTCAGTAGGCTTGAGAATGTTTAAAAACCGTTTAACAGGCAAGCTCGCATTGACTATATAACGCTTTATTTCCAGCGGCCGCGAAAAATCCTTGAGATACGGCAACTGGCTGCATATATGCACATATCTTTCTCTCTTTATTTCCGTAGTACTGCCGACAAATACCGTTACAGCCGCCAAACCGAAGGTATAATTTATCTCAAAAAAGGCCGTCAAAACGAAAACGCCGGTCAGGAGCGCGGACATAACCACTCCGAAGATTCTTTCAAATTTTGCGGCTCTTTGTTTGTTCTTCGACATTGAAAGAAGCAGCCTAGCGCCGTCGAGAGGATACGCCGGCAAGAGATTGAACGCGCCAATTATTAGATTCGCGCGGAAAAACTCCAGCGTATACGCATACAATTCAGGAAGCAGCCACCAAAGGGCGATAATACATATCGCCGCGCAAAAATTTGAAAACGGCCCCGCCCAAATAATGACCGCCTCATCGGAGGGCAGAATGTTTTCGTCCGTTGACAATATTGCGCCGAACGGCATTAGCGTCAGTTCGAAAAGCCTGTAGCCCTTCGACCTCGCCGCCAAAAAGTGCGACAGCTCGTGTAGTATGACTGCAAGAAAGCTTGCCGCCAGCACCTGCCAGCTTCCCGTAAGAGCGCACACCGCCGCCAGCAGCAAAAACAACGGATGTAGCTTTATTTTTTTCATACAATAGCATATGCGGCGCAAGGTATTATATGATAATAATACATTTATTGCATTTTGGGTAACCTTAAATTAGCATTTGGATATCCATAGTTTTTCGTTGAGCGTTTATCGTTTTTCGTTGAGCGTTTATCGTTTTAATGTCATTTCGACTAAATCGTCAGAAACGGAGAAATCTCATCCAAATAAAAAAACCGCAGAGGAAGCTCCGCGGCTTTTGTGCCTTTTACAAATTGATTATATTTCTCTGATTCTGAGGACACCTTCCTGCTCCAGCCTTGCTGTGTCAAGCGCGCCGTTTATGTCAAGAATGAGATATCCGAGCTTACCGTTGTCGGAGGATGCCGCATCGTACGCCAGTCCCGTGCCCTTGATATAGGCTTCGATGCCTTCAAGCACTGAAAAGCCGGTCTTAAAAAGCACGCAGTACCTTTTTGCATAGGTTCTGGGCTTTTGAATCCGCGGGAAATTTACGCTGTTCTTTATGTTACCGTTCTCGATGTAGTCCTTGAGTTCGATTGCCGCCATGGAGGCGCAATTGTCTTCGGCTTCCTCTGTCGAGGCGCCGAGGTGGGGAATTACTATGATATTCTTTGTCTTGAGAGAATCCACGGTGGGAAAATCCACAACGTATTTGTTTATTTTCCGCGTAAGCAACGCTTCTTTAGCGGCAGCGACGTCGACAAGTTCGGCCCTGCTCATATTCAAAAGAATAACGCCGTTTTTCATGTTCGAAATGGCTTCTGTGTTTACCATCTTCCTCGTGCCTTCCGTCAAGGGAACGTGCAGAGAAATAAAATCGCTGTTGCGGTACAAATCCTCGAGTGTTTCCGCCATAACTACTTCGTTACTCAGTCTGTCTTTGTTGTCTTTGGTAACATACGGGTCAAAGCCGATTACTTTCATACCCAGCGAAAGCGCCATATTTGCGACCAGTACGCCGATAGCGCCCAGCCCTATTATTCCAATAGTCTTGCCGGCTATTTCGTTGCCGCCGAAATTCGCCTTGCCCTTTTCCGTAACCTTAGGCACGTCCTCGTCGTCTGAAAGCGTGTTGACCCAGGTTGTACCGCCGATAATATCTCTCGAGGCTATCAGCATGCCGCAAAGCACAAGTTCTTTTACGGCGTTGGCATTTGCGCCGGGGGTGTTGAATACGACGACGCCGGCTTGGCTCATTCTCGGTATGGGTATGTTGTTAACGCCCGCGCCGGCTCTTCCAACTGCCAGCAACCTGTCTTTTATGACGTAGTCTGCCATATTGTAGCTGCGCAATATAATAGCGTCGGGGTTGTCACATTCGTCGGAAAAATTGTATTTATCGTCAAAAATGCCGTATATGTTGTTGCAAATCTTATTAAGCCGTAAAATCTCGTACATTGCGCACCTCTATTTGTTCTTTTGTTGGAATTCTTTCATGAAATCTATGAGCGCATTTATGCCTTCGATCGGCATAGCGTTGTAGATGCTGGCTCTCATGCCGCCCACAAGCCTGTGCCCCTTCAAAGAAACCAGTCCGTTCTTAGCGGCTTCTTTTACAAAAAGCGCGTCAAGCTCCTCATTGCCCGTAACGAACGGAACGTTCATAAGCGAACGATCGGTACGGTCTACGGGATTCTTGTAGAACGCCGAATTATCTATGAAATCATAAAGCAAGCCTGCTTTGTATTCGTTTATTTTTTGCATTTCTTTTATGCCGCCGAGTTTTTTGAGCCACCTGCAAGTAAGCATAGCCATATAAATAGAAAAGCACGGAGGAGTATTGTAAAGGCTGTTGTCGGAAGCCTGCGTTGAGTACTTCAGCATAGTCGGACATATAGCCATGGGGTTGCCTATTAAATCCTTCTTGACAATTACTACGGTAAGTCCGGCGGGAGCTATATTCTTCTGGGCGCCCGCATAAATAAGTCCGAACTTATTGACGTCCATAACCTCAGAAAGAATGTTGCTGCTCATATCCGCAACAAGCGTCGCCGACGGAGTGGGCAACTTGGTGTATCTCGTACCGAAAATGGTGTTGTTGGTCGTGATATGCACATAATCGATATCCTCGCGGAACTTCATGGCGTCCACGTCGGGTATATAGGTAAAATTCTTGTCCTTGGAGGACGCGGCGGCTACGATGTCGCCGTATTTTTTGGCTTCTTCAAAGGCTTTCTTGGCAAAATTGCCGGTGACTACGTAGTCAGCTTTGCCTTTTGTCAGCAAATTCAGCGGCACTGCCTCGAACTGCATGGAGGCTCCGCCTTGAACGAAAAGCACATGATAATCCTCGCTGATACCCATTAGCTCACGGAGTAAAGCTATTGCTTCGCAATGAATTTCGTCATATACTTTGCCGCGGTGACTCATCTCCGTAACAGACATTCCGCTGTTGTTGTAATTGATAAAATCTTTTTGCGCTGATAAAAGAACTTCTTCGGGCAAGGTCGACGGTCCCGCTGAAAAATTGTATACTTTCATTGTGGTTTCTCCTTGGAATATCTTTAATATGAAATAATTATACTCCCCCTAATATTATATGTAAAGTAAATAAAGCTTATAAAAAACAGTAAAAAA
>JAQVME010000075.1 GCA_028703745.1 Clostridia bacterium | reverse complement strand
TTTGTGCTGTTAAAAGCCGTATTCGGGATAAAGCTCGGCGTATTTCACCATCAGCTTGTCACGCTCTACCTTTGCTAGAATTGACGCCGCGGCAATGGAATAGCTCAAGGCGTCGCCGTGAATTATGGATATGCTCGGACAGAAAAAATCACATTTCACCGCATCTACAAGCAATATATCGGGAAATGGGAAAAGCCCCTCTGCCGCTTGCATCATGCCTTTTTTTGTGGCGTTAAGAATATTTATTTCATCAATAACATCGCAGTCCACGGCTACGGTCTTGTAGCCTATCGCCGCCGCCAGCACCTCGTCATAAAGCCTTTCTCTCGTCTTTTCCGAAAGCTGTTTGGAGTCGTTTACCTCGGGAATTATGTAATCCATATCCATTATTGCCGCGCCGACCATAACCGGTCCGGCGAGAGGTCCCCGTCCCGCCTCGTCTATACCGCAAATGCGGTTATAGCCCTTGCCGAACAGCTCTTTTTCGTATTTCAAAAGGTCGAATATTTTCATACCTTCTCCAATATCAGCTTGCCGAACGCCTGCTTGCGGAAGTCCTGTATGACCGCCATAGCCGTTTTTTCAATATCTATATCGCCGCCGCGCATTACAAAGCCTCTCTTCTTGCCGACAAATTCGAGATTTTCCCAATAGTTCTGAAAGAAACTCTCCATTTTGTACCTTTCGACAAGCTTGTCCGGATAATTCTCGTTGAGAAAAACAAGCAACTCTGAAGCAAGTTCAACAATGTCCAGCACGTCGTCGTTTATACTGCCGATAAAAGCCAGATTGCGCGCCTTGTGCTGATCCTCAAAGTCGGGATACAGCGTTCCCGGCGTATCCATAAGATCAATATATTTGTCTATGCTTACCCATTGCTTGCCGCGAGTTAAGCCCGGTTTGTTGCCGGTAAGCGCCTTGCTGCGCGAAAGAAGGCTGTTTATTAGCGTGCTTTTGCCGCAATTCGGTACGCCCAGCACCATAGCTCTTATAGTCTTTGACACGCCCTTGTTCCTGTACCGTTCAATCACTTGGGAATTTATTTCCAGCAGGCTTTCAACAATGGCTTTTGTGCCGCCTTTCTGCGTGCTGTTGGTCACCAGACATTTTTTGCCTTGCTGCTCAAAATATCTCTGCCATTTCAAAACCTCGTTTTTGGGCACCATATCGGCTTTATTGAGTATATAAAGTATAGGTTTTGCGTTTATTATTTCGTCAAATTTCGGATTAATGGAAGACAGCGGCGCCCTTGAATCCAGCACATAAATAATGCTGTCGACCACCGACATTTCTTTCTGCATCATACGAATTGCTTTTGTCATATGACCGGGGAACCAATGTATATGCATCATTCCTCCAATAAGTCGGGGCGGTTATTTTTTGTTATCTCGAGGCTTTTTAACCGCCGCCATTTTTGAATTTCCGCGTGATTCCCGGATAGAAGCACCGCAGGCACTTCCACACCTAAGTACTGTTGAGGGCGGGTATACTGCGGATATTCCAGCAGTCCCGTCGCAAAGCTCTCCTCGTCGGTTGAGTTTTCGCTGCCCAGTACGCCGTCGATATACCTTGCCACGGCATTTATGGTGACTAGCGAGGCAAAATCACCGCTGGTTATGACATAATCACCGATAGATAGCTCCATATCTATATCCATATCAATAACTCTCTGGTCTATTCCCTCATAGCTGCCGTTGACAAGCAGCAGTTCGGGGCACGCCGCCAGCTCGATGACAAGCCGTTGATTCAACACCCTGCCCTTGGGGCTCAAATAAATTCTCTTCGCCGTATGCGCGGGGTCAAGAGAATTTATGGCATCGTGAAGGGGTTGCGGCGTCATAACCATACCGGCTCCGCCGCCAAAGGGATAATCGTCGCATTTTTTGTGCTTATCAAGTGAAAAATCCCTGATATTGGTTATGCTGACGTCGAATTTACCGTTTTCTATCGCCCTTCCCAATATGCCGCTTTTCAAGCAGCCGTATATCTCGGGAAAAAGGGTGAGCACGTTAATCTTCATAGACGGCAACCTTGTCGAACTCCCGTTCGTTCAAAACAATTTCTTTGCTTGCTATGTCAATTTTTGCGATGACTTCTCCGACATATGGAAACATAAAGTTTTTTGCGCCGCTGACACAATATATGTCGGCGCTGCCGTATTGCAATATATCCGTAAGCTCGCCGACAACCTCGCCTTCTAGCAGAACTCGGCAACCGATAAGGTCGTCAACATAATATCTGCCATCCGGCGGCTGGGGCGCGCGTTCCTTGTTGATGAAAATCTGCGCGTTACGAAGTTTCTCTGCCGCCTCGACGGTATCCACCCCCGAAAGCTTGAGAATAAGCGGTTGTCCTACTTGCGCCTTCTCGATTTTGTACACCGTGGCGTTTATTTCTACCTCTTTTATAGCCGAAAAGGCGTACGGGGTATCCATAAAGGATTCAACCTTTATGCCTCCCTTTACGCCGTGAGGCTTTGATACCTTTCCGATAAGCACTTTTTATCTCTCCTGAATATAGACAGAATAATTTTTGTCCGAATTCATTGAAGCGGCTCTTACAAGCGACCTGATTGCTCTCGAGGTCTTGCCCGATTTGCCTATTACTTTTGCAATATAGTCCTTGTCTACAAGTACCTTGAATTCCACGCTGTTGCCGTCTTCGAGTATAAGAATCTCAAAATTCTCCTCGTCGACGAATTGTTTTACTAAATATTCTACGAGTTCTCTCATGCTATTTTTCCTTTCGGACAAGGATTCCTTCTTTTACAAAAAGGGATTTTACCGTATCCGTGGGCTGAGCGCCGACTGCCAACCATTTTTTTGCGATTTCTGCGTCAATTTTCAGCTCTACCGGCTCTCTTGTGGGGTTGTAATAACCGATTTGCTCGATGTACTGTCCGTCTCTCGCCTTGTGTGAATCCGTGGCTACGATGCGGTAAAAGGGCGCTTTCTTTGCTCCCATTCTTGTCAATCTCAATTTTACTGCCATTTGTTTTGTCCTCCAAAATTGTTTATATTTGTTTTATTTTTTTATTAACTATATATTGAAAGGTAGCTTCTTCTTGCCCGAAGAAAACATCTTCATCATATCCTTGGTCTGATTGAACTGATTTAATAGTCGGTTGACCTCTTGGACGGTAGAACCGCTGCCCTTGGCTATTCTTTTTCTTCTGGAGCCGTTGAGGATGTCGGGCGTCGCTCGCTCCTTCGGCGTCATAGAAAGTATAATCGCCTTGGTCTTTTCTATTTGCTTTTCGTCAACGTTCAAATCCGCGCCCTTCAACTTGTTGGATAGACCGGGGATCATACCCATCATTTCGGCTATGTTGCCCATTTTTTTCATGCTGGAAAGCTGTTGTAAGTAGTCCTCAAGGTCGAAGCTTCTCTCTTTTATTTTTTTCGCCAGCTTCTTGGCGTCCTCTTCGGTTATTGCCTGTTGCGCGCGTTCAATAAGCGTCAGCACGTCGCCCATTCCCAGTATACGGCTTGCCATTCTCTCGGGGTGGAAGGCCTCGAGGTCTGTCAGCTTCTCGCCTATTCCGCAAAATTTTATGGGCTTGTTCAATAGCGCCTTGATAGATAATGCCGCGCCGCCTCTGGTATCCCCGTCAAGCTTTGTAAGGATAACGCCGGAAATCTCTAGCTTCTGATTGAAGGTTGAGGCAACATTTACGGAGTCCTGTCCCAGCATAGCGTCAACTACAAGCAAAATTTCTGACGGCTTCACCTTGGATTTTATGCTCTGCAGCTCTTCCATAAGCGTTTCGTCGATATGGAGCCTTCCTGCGGTATCTATGATTACGGTATCCAAACCTTGCTTTTCGGCATACTCAATGCCCTCTTCGGCTATCTTGACCGGGCTTTTTTGCCCCATTTCGAAAACGGGGGTTTCCGCCTTCTCGCCAACAATTTGCAGCTGTTTTATGGCGGCAGGACGGTAAATGTCAGCGGCGACTAAAAGCACTTTTTTGCCCTGCTTCTTGAGATATACTGCGAGCTTGCCGCACATGGTTGTCTTGCCTGCGCCTTGCAGTCCGCACATCATAATGATTGTGGGCGGCTTGTCGCTGACTTCTAATTTGCTGTGGGTGGAGCCCATGAGCTTTATGAGTTCGTCGTTGACGATTTTTATTACTTGCTGTGAAGCGTCCAGACCTTTTAGGATGTCCTCCCCTGTGGCGCGTTCGGAAACGGCGTTGATAAAGGACTTTGCTACTATGAAATTTACGTCGGCCTCAAGCAGCGCCACTCTGACGTCGCGTAATGCGTTCTTTACTTCGAGCTCGCTAAGCGCGCCCTTGTTCTTGAGCTTGGAAAAAGCGTGATTTATCTTTTCGCTGAGACTTCCGAACATGCTTTTTTTATAACTCCTTTATGCTTTTTTGTAACTCTTCGAGTTCTTTTCTTTGCGGCGCGCCCTCGGGAGTGCCCTCAATTATTGCTTCCAGCCTTTCTGCCAGATTTTTTACCTTGTTTACCAGCCCCAGCTTGCTCTCGTATTCCTCAATCCGCTTTGCGCCGCGAAGTAGTACTTCCCGCACGCCTTGGCGTGTTATGCCGGTTTCGGCGGCAATTTCGGCAAGCGACATATCACAGTCGTAGTACAATCGCATTATTTCCGTTTGGTGTCCATTCAATAAGCCGCCGTAATAATCATTTAGCACACTTATTTCTAGTTTTTTCATTTTTTCCTCACGGTGTAAATGCAAAAACATTTACAGCTCATATTTTCTCATATGCGAAAGATTTTGTCAACAAAAAAAATATGGATTAAAAAAATAATCCATAGTTTATAGTTTTTCGTTTATAGTTTTTCATAAAAGATCAGGATTAGTTCCCTCCAATTCGGTCGGAATGACAATAACTTATGTCATTTCGACCGTAGTGTAACGGAGCGGAGAAATCTCATCCATTGTTTTTCGTTTATCGTTCTTCGTTCTTCGTTTTTCGTTTTTCGTTTTTCGTTTCTTATAAAAGCTCTTTTTTCATTTTTTCTAGTATGCGCGCTTCCAATCTTGAGATTTGCACCTGAGAAACGCCCAGCTCGCGCGCAATTTCGCTTTGGGTCTTGTCGCGGTAATAGCGGAGATAGATTATCCTTTTGTCACGCTCTTCCAGCCCCTTTATGAGGTCTTTTATTATCATCTTATCTATGTCCTCGTCGGGCGTGCCCTTGGCGCACAGCCTGTCTACTAGACTCAAGCCGTCATCATCGTTTTCCGAATATAGCGACACAGGGTATCGCGAGCTGTCCAGCGTGAAGACGACGTCCTGTTCGGATATATGGAATTCCTCCGCCAGTTCGCTGATCGTGGGTTCCTTGTTGTTGGTATGACGATAAACCTCTACGAAGACGTTTATCTTTTGAGAAAGGGATTTTATCGAGCGGCTAACCTTGATGGCGCCGTCATCGCGTATAAACCTTTTTATTTCGCCGGCGATCATAGGCACGGCGTAGGTTGAGAATCTCACGCCGAAAGAGGTGTCAAAGTTGTTTATTGCTTTGATAAGTCCCAGCGTGCCGAGCTGTACGAGGTCATCGTACTCAATCTGCTTGTTTTTGTATCTTCTTACTATGCTTTTTATTAAAGGCAGATTGTGGTGCAACAGCTCGGTTTTTGCTTCGTCGCTACCTTTTTGCGCCTCTTCTATAAGCCGTAAGGTCTCTTCGTTTTGCAGCATACTTACGCCAATCTTTTTGTCAATACTACTGTTGTGCCACTCCCCGGGGTTGATTCAACCTCCAGGCTGTCCATGAACGATTTCATAATTGTGAAGCCTAGACCGCTTCTTTCCTCCTCCTCGCGGGTAGTATAAAAGTCCGTCAGCGCCTCCTCGATGTTTATTATTCCCTTGCCATAATCAGAAATTTTTACTTTCAAGACGTTGCTTAGCATATTCGCCTCTATAAGAATTTCCCCGTTCATAGTGTTTTCATACCCGTGAACGATGCAGTTCGTTACTGCCTCCGAAACCGCGGTTTTTATATCGTTTATTATCTCCACCGTGGGATTGGCCGACACGCAAAACGCCGCTACCACGCTGCGCGCGAAGCTTTCGTTCTCCGGACGGGCGTCAAATTTCAAACTCATATTGTTATTCATAAAAATTCACCTCAAATTATATTACGGGTATTATGTCGTATAAGCCGCTGACCTTGAGTACCTTGTCTATTTGCGGCGACGGTTCGTCAAAAAACAGCGGAATATGCTTTGTTCTCAGCTTTTTATAGCGGCCAAGGATTAGCCCGATGCCTGTGCTGTCCATAAAGCTGAGTTTTCGGAGGTTAAAAACGACTTTCTCTACTCCGCTAGAACCCATACACTTGTCCAGCTCTGCGCGAAGCCTGTCCGCCACGCTTTGGTCAAGCTCGCCGTCAAGGTATATATACAGCGTGCTTTGCTTGAATCTTGTTGTTACTTGCATATGTCCTCCCTACAAGAGGATTATAGAAGAAAAATAAAAACACAAAACCGCCAATCGTGTATAATAATGGTCAATTTTGTCTAAGATGCAGAAAAGTAGCGGCTACTTCGCGGCGCATCGTCATAAAAATTTTTTTCGTTATAAAAGTGTGAAAAACAATTGACACAAACAGCCCATATACTGTATATTATTAAAGTCACTAAGGT
>JAQVME010000074.1 GCA_028703745.1 Clostridia bacterium | reverse complement strand
GTCGCAAACTAAGCCCAGAGAATACAAAGCCGTTGATTTGCAGCCTATTATCAAAAAAATAGGCTTTGAGCTGTCGACGTCGCAGCAAAGCGCCATAAAAGGGCTGTTGGACAAGTTGCGCGGGCATAAGCCTATGAACGCCATGCTTTCGGGAGACGTGGGCAGCGGCAAGACCGTCGTGGCGCTGGTATTGTGTTATTTTGTAGCAAAAAGCGGCTTTCAGTCCGCCGTGATGGCGCCTACGGAAATACTCGCAAGACAGCACTTTGAGCGCGCGAAGATACTTTTTGAGGGCGCGGGCATAAAGGTTGCGCAACTTACAGCCTCGATAAAAAAACCCGAAAGGCAAAAAATTCTCGCAGAAATAAAGAGCGGATACGCCGATATCGTCATCGGCACACATTCGCTTATCGGAGCGGACGTGGAATTTAAGTCGCTGGCTTTTTGCGCGCTTGACGAGCAGCACCGTTTCGGAGTGGGACAACGCACGGCTCTGATTGAAAAAAACCTTTGTGACGCTCTTACTATGACGGCTACCCCCATTCCGCGCACACTGCGGCTGACTCTTTTCGGGGATATAGATTTCTTCGAATTGCAAAAAAGATATTGCGATAATATAAAAACTTATGTGGTAAATAAAGACAAGCGCGCCGCTATGCTGAAGTATGCGGCGGAGGAGTGCAAACGCGGGGGCAAGGCTTTTATTGTCGCGCCCAGAATAGAGGATATCGAGGGTGTGGAGACCGATTCGGTCGAGAGACTTTTCAAAGAACTGACCGAAGACGCGTTCAAAGATATTAATATAGCGCTGCTGCATGGCAAAATCAAAGAAGCGCAGAAACAAAAAATCATCGGCGATTTCCGCGCCAACAAGCTTTCGGCGCTTGTAGCTACCTCGGTTATCGAGGTGGGCATAGATGTACCTGACGCGTCTATGATGATAATAATGAACGCCGACAGATTCGGTTTGGCATCTCTCCATCAGCTTCGCGGCAGGATAGGAAGGAACGGCGGCGCGGCGGTATGTTATCTCTATGCGGAGAGGGCGTGCGAAAGACTGGAATTTTTGAAAAACTGCTGCGACGGCATGAAAATTGCCGAATACGATTTTGCACAGCGTGGCGGCGGCGAGCTTTTTGGCATGAAACAGACGGGACAGGATATGCGGGGGCTGACGGCGGAGAACTTGAGACTTGCAAAAGGTATAGCCGACAGGCAGGATCTTTCGGTTTTGGACAGACAGCTTCGCGGCGAGATAGAAAGGTACGGGCTTTCGGACGTTGGTCTAACATAATAAATTAATGGCAATTTGTGTGTTGCTTATAAAATACTATTGATTTTCTTATTCGTTAGTGTTATATTATTATATATAATAATGGCTTGTTGTGTTCATAGGAGTTGTACGAAATGAATAAGGTTTTGCGCTTGATTTTAATAATGGTTCTCATTGCCGCCGCTGCGTTAACGCTTGCTGCCTGTTCCACAGGGAACGGTAAGCTTGTGTCTATAGAGGTAGACGAGGATACCATTCAAGATGTTTACGACGTAGCCGACTTTAAAGTTTCAAACGTATACATAATTCTCACTTACGAAAGTGAAGAGACCGAAAGAATACCCTTAACAAAAACCATGATAAAGGCCGAGGATCATGTCAAGCTGCTCGTTCCCGGCGACCATTCAATAACGGTCACTCACATGCAGCGCACTATGACCTTCACACTCAAGCTCAGAGAGGACATAGCCGGAAAACTCAAGGTAATTTTCCGGAACGAGGACGGCACGCAGATAGGCGACATAATTTATGTCGAGGAAGGCGCAAATATCTCGGCTCCTGCCGCGCCCACGAAAGCAGACCATGATTTTGCCGACTGGCGCGATCAGTACGGCAATTTTACCGCGCTCGAAAGTATTTATGAAGACAAAACTTTTACAGCAACGTTTGAATCGTCATTTTGCACCGTCAAGTTCATATTGCAGAGCGGTGTTTCCATACTTGAACTTGACATCAGAAAAGGTACCAACGCCGCGGAAGTGGCGCCGGCATTCCCCGTTATCGCAGGCAAGACCGCCACGGGCTGGGATCTACCGCTTATTGACCTTTTTGAGGACATCACGTATACTGCGCAGTACATAGACAACACCATAAATGTATATTATGTGTTCGGCGACGACGGCAGAGCGCCCAAGGCAGTGAATTATCCGGCATCCACTATGATTTCTCCGACCGATTCACCGCTTGTCGACCATTCGGAGTTTCTGGGTTGGTACACCAACAACACTTTTGACGGAGAGATGGTTACTTTCCCGTATTTGCTCCAGAGCGAGATTACTTTCTACGCAAAGTACGTTTCGCGCACTATGGGCTCACCCGATCTTGAATATTCTTATACCGGCAGCAATACCTATACCGTCAGCGGCTATAACGGCGACGACGATATCATTGTTATTCCCGAAAAGTACAACAACCTTGACGTAGTCGGAATAGAGAACAGGGCATTTTTGAACGCCCGCAACAAGAGCTTTTCGGTGACTTCCACAAACAACTATTTTTCTATAACCGACGGCGTGCTTTTCGATATCAATAAACAAAAGATTTTTGCCTATCCCGCCGGCAAACCAAACAACCAGTATACGCTTCCCGTCGGAGTCAAGAGCATTGAGAATTACGCCTTTGCCAACGCCAAGAACCTGATGGTCATAAATTTTCTCAGCCAAGAGAATTTGACGTCTATCGGCAATTACTCTTTTATGAATTGTTCGCAACTCCTCGAAATGTTGGTACCTGCCAGCGTGCAGAAAATTGGCGAGGGCGCATTGCTTATGGAAGAGGACAGCGCGCTGAGCAGAATAGTTTTTCCTGCCAACGCTGTGCTTCAACAGATTGGACGCGAGGCTTTCAAGGGTCTTAATAAGATTACGACCGTTACGCTTCCTTCGACCAGGCTTGACAGCATAGGAAACAGCGCATTTTACGGTTGCACGCAACTGCGCGAAATCCTTCTGGAGGGCGGCTCCAGCCAAAACTTCAGCAGCTTGAAGGGAGTACTTTTTGACAAGACGGCGAAGACGCTTATCGCATATCCTACCAACAACGTGCAGAACCTTTCGGCAACATACACCGTGCCCGAGGGCGTAGAAACCATAAAAGCCGGAGCGTTCATAAATTCCGGCATAACAGGCGTTTCATTGCCTCTCACAATCAAGACGATAGAAGGCTTTGCCTTCAACAGTCCCAAATTACAGTTCGTTCAGTTCGCCGGCGCGACACAGCCCGAATCGCTTGACAGCATTATGTTCGGCGATTTTCGTCCGACGTTCATTGTCATTCCCGAGGGAACACAGGCGTCTTACGGCTTTTTTGAAAACTTCCAAATAATAGAGAACGATCCTCCCGAGACATATTATTTCAATTCGGATACGGGTTACCTCTATACGAAGAACCTCAATGACAAATTGACTTTATTCGGACTCAGAAACCAAACAGCCGAGCTCGTCATACCCGCACAGATAGACGGTTTTGATATAATAGGTTTAGGCAAATACATTTTTTATAACAACAAAAAAATTCAGAACGTAGTTTTGAGCGAGGGCTTGCGTCATATAGACGAATACGCCTTCTGGAACGCAAAGACACTGCAGAGCATCACGCTACCGGACTCGCTTTATTCTATCGGCAAGAGCGCTTTTTCGGACTGCTCTTCGCTGGCAACGGTTATCGGCAGCGCGGAAATAATGCTGGATTCAATCGGAGAGGAGGCTTTCCTGAATACCCCTTGGTACGACGGCGTTTCTGAAGAATTCCTTGTAATAGGCGACGCGCTCATAAAATATAACGGCACCGGCTCTCATGCCGATTTGACAGGCAAGAACATTAAGATTATTGCCGACAACGCCTTTATTGAGCTTAGCAATCTGACGAAAGTCACGCTTAATGATGGTTTGAAGAGCATTGGCAGCTATGCTTTTTACGGTTGCAGCGGCATCTTCAATATTACTATTCCTGCCAGCGTAAACTATATCGGAGCATACGCCTTTGCGTATTGCAACAGTCTTTATAGAATTACCGTGCTTGCGGCTATGCCGCCTCACCTTTCTGAACTTGGTGAGGTCTTTACTACCGACTCTTTGTATCATTCGGGAAGCGAGGAATACAGCTTTAGCGTGCTAGTGCCTTTCCACAGTTCCTCTTTTTATCTCAACGCGTACAGAAACAACGCCCAATGGAGCAAGTACGACATCTTTCATTTGATTGAAAGAAGCGTATCCTTTGACAGCGGAGTAGGCGTGCCGGAAACATCCGACACGAACACCGTTCTGGTGCCATACCAGCCTCCCGAAAGGGCGGGCTTCGTCTTTGCCGGTTGGTTCGAAACGGAAAGTTCAATTGAGCAGCTTGATTTAGACCCCGTCATTTTTCCGTACGAGCTCGACGCGAACAAGACTTTTTATGGCAGATGGTATCCGGAGAATGAGGGCACCGCGGGCATAGAATATACGCCCATAAACGATGGCAACGAATATGCCGTATTCCGTTATACCGGCATGCAAAAATACGTCGTTGTGCCAAATGAATACAAAGGCAAACCCGTTACTTGCGTGAGTTCGGGAGCTTTCTCTGCGGCGACTAGCGCAAACAATGCAGAGGTTTACCAAATACTTTTGCCAAAAACTATTCGTACGATAGAAAAAGGCGCTCTCGAAGACACTCTTTGGTACGAGCAATACCTTGGTGATTTTGTTTGCGTTAATGATGTGCTGATAGAATATAAGGGCATCAACCGATATGTAGTAATACCCGAAAACATTAAGTACGTGGTGGAAGGCGCCTTCAAGGGCAATATCACGGTTACCACTGTGGTTTTCCCAAATCTTATAGAAGAATTGCCTGCCGAGGTTATGATGGGCTGCGCCAACCTTTCGGAGGTTATATTGCCTGCAGCTTTGAAAAAAATAAGCTCGAAGGCTTTTGAAGGCTGCGCAAAACTCAGACAAATAAACTTCCCTCAGACGGTAGAGAGTATTTCTCCGGACGCATTTGAAGGCACGGCGTGGCTTACAAACTTTGTCGACGATATAGTCACCGTCAATAACGTTCTTTATCGTTACAAAGGCAGACAGAGTACTCTGCATATTCCGAACACCATAAACATAATTGAAAAACAGGCTTTTTTGAACAACATTTATCTGGAGAACGTCTATATGCCTAGCACCGTAGCTACGATAGGCGAGAGCGCGTTCGAGGGGTGCATAAGTCTGCAGAAAGTACAATTCCCTGACGGCGCCTCTATTCGCTATATTATGCCCAGAGCTTTTTATGGCTGTCTTATGATGTACGACTTCAATTTCGGAAGGAACAGCAGCATTCAGAGTATAGACGAGAAGGCCTTTGCATACTGCACAACACTGTCCTCGGTCGAATTCCCCGCCAGCCTCAATCTGCTCGGAAAAGGCGCATATGAGGAATCGGGAATAGTATATGCCAAGTTCGCCGACAGGAATCAACTGCCCGCCATACTTGAAAGCACCTTCGCAAACTGCCGCAATCTCAAGACCTTTGTTTACGGCGGGAGCTCCTATATTGCACGCATCGACGAAAATGCGTTTTTGAATTGTACGAACTTGATGTCGGTGAATATTCCCGCCTCCAATAATTATCTGACAAAAATAGATGTCAGAGCTTTCTACAACTGTACCTCGCTTGTTAACATAATTTTGCCGTCCAGCCTTATGGAAATAGGCGACGACGCGTTCTATGCTGTGCCTTATGTAGATAGCAACAACGATGTGCTTATGACGGTAGGCAGCGTGCTGCTCAAATATACGGGCAGCGATTCTGTAGTGGTTATCTCAAAAGAGGTCGCGGCTATCAGCAAGGGCGCCTTTGCCGGCAACCAAACGCTTATCAGCGTAGTATTTGAAACAGGAAGCCGGTTATTTGCTATTGGCGAGGAAGCTTTTATGAACTGTCCTAGGCTTGAAAACATCAATTTCCCCGAAACCATCACACATATCGGCAAGGATGCCTTCAAAAATTCAAAATGGCTTACAAACTACGCCGACGATTTTATTATCGTTAACAATATCCTTCTGGGCTACAAGGGAGACGGTTATCAAGCCATTATTCCAGGCAATGTCACGACAATCGGAATTGACGCCTTCAACGGCAACACCAGACTTAGGAACATTGCGGTCGGCGCCAACGTTACAAGGATTCTGGCAAGGGCTTTTGACAATATGTCACCCACATCCACAATCACCATGCTGGGCATAAATCCTCCCTTACTTGACGAGGACAACGCCATTCCGGGCATTATTTATGTCGAGACCGAGACTATTTTCAACAACTACCGCGAGAACGAATCGTGGGCAAATTTTATCAATGATAAAAATGAGTCGGTCATAATTAAATACCAAATTATGTTTGACCTTTTGTATAGCGGCGCATATCTTGAGGACACCTCAATACTCACAAACGCCTTGTTCGTTGAGCCGGTACCCACGCTTCAGGATTATACCTTCATCGGCTGGTACGAGGTTTATAATGACGGCTATTCCCCCGAAGAGCCGGGCGCATATGAGAGTTTGATTTCGTTGCCGTATCTGCCTTCCGGAAATATTACCCTATATGCAAAATGGATTTATAACCACAGCGGTACGATTGTTGGCGAACTCAGTAAGGAAACTCTAAACCCCGTAAATGCTGTTTAGGGAACG
>JAQVME010000073.1 GCA_028703745.1 Clostridia bacterium | reverse complement strand
TCAAGTGTCAGCCTCCGCAGCAGTTTTTATACTTTTTGCCCGAACCGCAGGGGCAGGGAGAGTTCCGACCTATCGCGGCTGACTCGTTGCGTACGGTGACGCGGCTTTTTTGCGCCTGCTGGTAAGCCATATACGCGTTTCTGCGTTCGACTACCTGATGAACGTCGAGCTTACACAGCATAATTGAAACGCTTTTTTGTATGGACTCTATCATGTCGTCGAACATTTCGAAGCCTTCGCGTCGGTATTCGAGTACGGGGTCTTTTTGTCCGTAGCCGCGCAGCCCTATACCCTTGCGGAGTATGTCCATAGCATCGATGTGGTCCATCCAATGCTTGTCAACCTGGTTGAGCAGCACGTTGCGTTCGGTGGACTTGAAATCTATGCCGTTTTCTTCGGCGTAGGCAATTTTTTCTTCGTATTGCTTTGTTACCTCGGTTTCGACGGTGTCGAGAATTCTGTTGTAGCTGAGGTGTCCGCAAAGCTCTTCGGTGATAAGGTTTGTGCCGGGTTTTAGCACTCTTTGTTCAAGCGCGCGGTTGAAGGCTTCATAATCGACGCTCTTTTCGTCACCCGAAGAAAAATCCACGTACTCGTTTACTATGCTTTCTATGACTGCGGGAATATACTTTGTCACTTGTCCGTGCACGTCTGCGCCCTTCAGCACATCGTTGCGCTGGGTGTATATCAGCTGCCTTTGCTTGTTCATGACGTCATCATAGTTCAGCACGTATTTTCTGCGCTCAAAGTTGGCGTCCTCGCAGCGTTTTTGCGCCGCTTCTATTTGGCGTGAAATAATGGGCATCTGAATAACGGCATCCTCGTCCTTCATCAGTCCGCCCATCATAGACTTCATACGGTCGCCACCGAAGCGGCGCAGCAATTCGTCCTCGAAAGAAAGATAGAAGCACGAGCTGCCCTCGTCGCCCTGTCTGCCGGAACGACCACGCAGCTGGTTGTCTATACGGCGCGCCTCGTGTCTTTCGGTGCCTATTACGCGCAGTCCGCCGAGCTTTTTGACTTCGGCTTTTTCTTTATCGGTCTGCTGCTTATATTCTTCTTTTAATTCAAAGAACCGCTGTCTGGCTCTTATTTCTGCTTCGTCGCTCAGCGTGTTATAAGCCATGGCGACGTTTATTAATTCGTCGGAGAAGCCTTCTTTAATAAGTCTTTGCCGTGCCAGGTATTCGGGATTGCCGCCGAGCAAGATATCCGTGCCTCTGCCAGCCATATTTGTGGCAATAGTTACGGTGCCGACTCTGCCCGCCTGGGCAATTATTTCGGCTTCCTCCTGATTGCTTTTTGCGTTGAGTACGTTGTGGGGGATGCGCCGCTTTGTGAGCAGTTTTGAAAGGTGCTCGGACACGTCTACGTCGATGGTGCCTACAAGCAGGGGCTGCCCCTTGGCGTTGGTGGTTGCTATTTCTTCTATTACGGCGCCGTATTTTCGCTCCAAAGTAAGATATATCTTGTCCGGCTCGTCGTCTCTTATCATGTCGAGATGAGTGGGGATTTCGACAACGTCAAGATTGTAGATGCCCTTAAATTCGGCTTCCTCAGTCATTGCCGTGCCTGTCATACCCGACAACTTGCCGTAAAGCCTGAACAGATTTTGGAAGGTAATGGTGGCAATAGTTTTGTTCTCTTTTTTTATTTTTACGCTTTCTTTGGCTTCTATTGCCTGATGAAGACCTTCGGAAAAGCGTCTCCCAGCCATCTTTCGGCCGGTAAATTCGTCAACTATTATGACTTCGTCGGAGTCGACGATATAATCCTTGTCACGTGACATTAAGAAATTGGCGCGGAGAGCGGAGTTTATCCTCGTACTCAGTTCGGCATTGTCGGCATCACCTAGATTTTCTATTTTGAAAAATCTCTCGGCCTTTTCCACGCCGGCTTCGGACAGGTAAATGTGCTTGTCCTTCTCGTCCATGACGTAGTCGTCCTCGCGCAGGGTCTTTATGAAGCGTTGCACATCGGAATAAATCTGTGAGGACTGTCCCGCCGGAGCCGAAATAATAAGCGGCGTTCTTGCCTCGTCGATTAAGATGGAGTCTACCTCGTCGATTATGGCGAACGAGTGACCTCTCTGCATGACGTGTTCAAGCGAGGTAGCCATATTATCGCGGAGATAATCGAAGCCCATTTCGTTGTTGGTGGCATAGGTGATATCGCAAGCGTAGGCTTGCTTTTTTGCGGCGAAATCCATGTCGTGGAGTATACAACCCACGCTCATACCGAGGAATTTGAAGACCTTTCCCATCCATTCGGCGTCGCGCCTTGCCAAATAGTCGTTGACGGTGACGATATGCACGCCCTTGCCCGCAAGCGCGTTCAAATATGCCGGAAGAGTGGCTACGAGGGTTTTGCCTTCGCCGGTTTTCATTTCGGCTATTCTGCCTTGATGCAAAACGATGCCGCCGATAAGCTGGACATAGAAGTGCCGCATAGCCAGCACGCGTTTGCTGGCTTCGCGCACCACGGCAAAGGCGTCGGGAAGCAGTGCCTCCAGCGTTTCGCCGCCGGCGCATCTTTCCTTCAAAACGACTGTCTGATGAGAGAGCGTGGCGTCGTCCATAGCCTGATATTTTTCTTCAAGCTCCTCAACCAGGTCTGCGGTTGCCGACAGCTTTTTGAGCTGGCGCTCCTTTTCTCTCACAAATAATTTGGTGAATATACCCATTATTACCTCTTTTTTTTAATATAATATAAATATCAGTAGTTTATATGCTATCATTTACACGCCGTCAAGTCAAGTAATATCATAGAAAACAAGCCATAGACCTTTATGCGTAAGCGCGGATTTTGCCGTTTTCTTATCGTCACAATTATTGTCAATAATCAAGACATTATAAAGCTAGAACAAGCTATACCGAAGGGATTTCTATTTTCAGCTTTGCTTTTGTGCCGTTTGCTCTCATTTTTTAGCGGCGAAAACTTGCCTTAATATCTTTTTAGTTATATAATTAATAAAAATCGGAGGTAATTATGGAATTCAGATTCAGTGACCGCATAAAAGATTTGACGGCGAACGCCATAAGAGAGATATTCAAGCTGGTTGCCCAGCCTGACATCATTTCCTTCGCGGGAGGGCTGCCTGCCAACGAGGGATTGCCGCTTAAGCAGGTGAAAGAGATAGCCGATGAGCTGCTGTCTTCCGACAAGGCGTTGAAGATACTACAATACGGCGCGACGGAGGGCTACCCGCCTTTGCTCGAGAGCGGACTTGAATATATAAAAAGAGCCGGCATATACAACCAAGGCTTTGAGAACATCATTGCCATAAGCGGCGGACAGCAGGGCATTGACCTTATGTGCAAGGCCTTCCTAAATAAGGGCGATTGCGTGCTTGTCGAGGAGCCGACATATCTTGCCGTGCTGCATATCCTAAAGACCTACGAAGCCGTGCCAATCGGCGTCAAGAGCGGCGACGAAGGTCTTGATCTCGCCGACCTCGAAGAAAAAATAAAAAAACACAACCCGAAGATGCTCTATCTCGTGCCCACCTTCTCAAATCCCACCGGCAAGACCATAGAAGCCGGCAAGCGGAAGGCGATTGCAGAGCTTTGCGCAAAATACAAACTGGTGCTGCTTGAGGACGATCCCTATTGCGAGCTTCGTTATGACGGCGAGAGGGTGCCGAGCATAAAGTCCTTTGATAAGGAGGGCTATGTCCTTTACAATATATCTTTTTCAAAGACCATAAGTCCGGGACTGCGCACCGCGCTCATCGTGGGACATAAGGATATCATAAGGAAACTGACGCTGGGCAAGCAGGCGACGGATGTGCACACATCTACGCTGTCGCAAGCCATTGTCGACACCTATTTGCGAAAAGGGTACATGGATCCGCATCTCGAGAAGGTCATACCTCTATACAAAGCCAAAAAGGATGCCATGCTGGCAAAAATCGAAGAATACTTTCCGTCGCAGATACGCTATACGAAACCCGAGGGCGGATTGTTTATTTGGGTGGAGTTGCCGTCATATATAAATACCAAGGAGATATTTATCGAAGCCGTGCAGCAGAAGGTTGCCTATGTCAGCGGCGAATCCTTCTTCCCTGAAGGCGACGTGTTCAACACTCTTAGGCTCAATTTCTCCAATGCCACGCTCGAACAGATTGATACGGGCATGAAGGGACTGGGCGACCTGCTGAAAAACAAAATTAAGGAGTAAATATGCAAAAAAGAAACGCGCTTGACGTACTGAGAGAAAGAGGTTTCGTTAAGCAAACGGTTTTTGAAGAGGAACTATACAAGCTGCTTGACACCGAGAGCGTGCCTTTTTATATCGGATTTGATCCCACGGCCGACAGCCTTCACGTAGGGCATTTTCTTGCGCTTATGGCAATGAGTCACCTCCAGAAGGCAGGGCATAAGCCCATAGTGCTTATCGGCGGCGGCACGGCAATGATTGGCGACCCTTCGGGCAGAAGCGATCTTCGCACGATGATGACAAAAGAAATAATAGCGCACAATTGTGACTGCTTCAAAAATCAAATGTCAAAATTCTTTTCGTTCGAGGGCGAAAACGCCGCAGTCATGGTAAACAACGCCGACTGGCTGCTGAAGCTAAACTACGTGGATTTCATCAGGGATATCGGCGTGCATTTCAGCGTAAATAAGATGTTGACTGCCGAATGCTTCAAGGTGCGCATGGAGAAGGGCTTGACCTTTCTCGAATTCAACTATATGCTCATGCAGGCTTATGACTTTCTCGTGCTTTGCCAAAAATACGGTTGCAGACTGCAATGCGGCGGTGACGACCAATGGTCGAATATTCTTGCCGGCGCCGACCTCATAAGAAGAAAGGAAAGTGTTCCTGCCTTCGCCATGACCTTCGAGCTGCTTACGACGTCAGAAGGCAAGAAGATGGGCAAGACACAAAAGGGCGCGGTATGGCTTGACAAGAATAAGACCTCGCCGTACGAGTTCTATCAATATTTCCGCAATATAGACGACGCCGACGTTAACAAATGTATGCGCTTCCTGACGTTTTTGGAGCTGGACGAAATAAGCGCGCTTACAAAGTATAATGACGAAAGAATGAACCGCGCAAAAGAAGTGCTGGCGTTCGAGGTAACAAAGATAGTTCACGGCGAAGAGGCGGCGGCGCAGGCCGAGGCTCAAGCCAGAGCGGCGTTTGGCGGCGACGAGAGCAATATGCCTAGCGTCGAAATTTCTATCGAAAGCCCGCTTGTTGCCGACATACTTGTGCAGTTGAAGCTATCCAAATCCAAAGGCGAGGCAAAAAGGCTCATTGAAGGCGGCGGAGTAGTCATTGACGAGGACAAGATATCTGCGATTGACTCTGAATTGTCGGCTTCACAAAGGCAAAACGGCTTTGTGTTGCATAAAGGCAAAAAAATCCACATAAAAGTCACCGTGCGGTCTTAATGCAAAGCTACCTTACGATACAAAGCGAATGCCGACACACCATAGAAATAAGCCGTTCGGTATTTATTTGCAGCATAAAGGGAGTAAAGGATTTCGACGAGGCGCTGGACTACAAAAACAGCATAGCTAAGAAGTACGGCGACGCCACCCACAACTGTTATGCAGTAAGGATGCTGGATGACAGGCAGAAATTTTTTGACGACGGAGAGCCGGGAGGCACTGCCGGCCAGCCCATGCTGCAAGTACTAAAAAACCGTGAACTATACAACGTGGTTGCCGTGGTGACAAGGTATTTCGGCGGCATAAAACTGGGAGCCGGGGGACTCGTCGGCGCGTATTCGGCGGCAGTAGCAGAGACCATAAACCTCGCGGAGATAGTGCGCTTGACAAGGAGTTTGAAGGCAGTAGTCAGAACGGATTATAACACACTTTCCGACTTGAATAACTTTATACGGCAGTCCGGATACAAGGCTTTGGATACCCATTATACAGATATTGCCGAAACAGTCTTTATATGTCCCGAGGACGAAAGACAAAACGCTGAAGACGGCGTTGCGGCATTGAGCTCGGGCAGAGCGGCGATAGAATGGATAGATAGCGATTATTATTTATACTAGCCAAAGGCTAAAAGGAGATAACAAAATGAAAATAACATTGACCGGCCAAAAAAAGACGAAACCCGACTATACTAAGCTGGGCTTTGGAAAGTATTTTACCGACCATATGCTTGTCATGGATTACAAGGACGGCGCATGGCAGGAAATGCAGATTATGCCCTATGACAACTTTGCCATAGACCCCTCGACCAACGTGCTGCATTACGGACAGGGCATTTTCGAAGGCATGAAGGCGTACAAGGACAAGAACGGCAAAATCACAATGTTCCGTTCGTACGACAATATGGAAAGAATGAACCGTTCCGCGCAGAGGCTTTGCATGCCGGCAATAAATCCCGAGGAAGTAATCGAAGGCATAAAAAAACTTGTCGAAATCGACAGCGACTGGATACCTACGGCAGACGGCACGGCTCTTTATATCCGTCCCACGATGATAGCCTATGACCCCATGCTGGGAGTGCATCCGGCGCACGCGTACAGATTCTTCGTAATACTTTCGCCTGTGGGCGCGTATTATGCGAACGGACTCAAGCCTACGAAGATAATGATAGAAGAAGAATTTGTAAGAACGACAATGGGCGGCACGGGCGAAGCAAAATGTATGGGCAATTACGCCGCTTCGCTGCTTGCAGGTCAGCTTGCCAACAACAAGGGCTATGACCAGGTGCTCTGGCTGGACGGCAAGGACAGAAAGTATATCGAGG
>JAQVME010000002.1 GCA_028703745.1 Clostridia bacterium | reverse complement strand
ATATTTCTATGGTTTTCATATCGTTCCTTACGCCTATATCAGCTTGTTCATGCCGTTGATGTAGGCAAGCAAGCTTGCTTCAATAATGTCGGTGGAAAGTCCTCTGCCGGTTATGACGCAATCACCGCATTTTATTCTGACGACTACTTCGCCCAGCGCGTCGTTGCCTTCGGTTATAGAGCGTATCGCATAGTCATCCAAGGAATGCTCGGGCGCCTTAAGAATCTTGTTGATGGCATTGTAGGCAGCGTCTATTGGACCGTCGCCTATAGCTACCTCTTCATAAAGCTTTTCGCCGTCCGACAGTCTTACTACGGCGTTGGTCGTAATATAGTTGCCGGTGTTGACGGTGAATCTGTCAAGCTTGTAGCCTTTGGAGGTTATTTCCTTTTCGGTGTGTCCCAGCAGAGCCTGAAGATCAAGGTCGTTTATGGTCTTTTTCTTGTCGGCTAAAGTTTTGAATTTGACAAAGAAGGCCTCCATTTCGTCCTTTGAAAGTTCAAAGCCCAGCTCCTTGAGTCTGTTTTCGATGGCGTGCTTGCCGCTGTGCTTGCCGAATACCATGTTGTTCTTCGGCAGTCCGATGGACTCGGGAGTCATTATTTCGTACGTTTCTCTGTTCGCCAGTACGCCGTGCTGATGAATACCTGCTTCGTGCGCAAAGGCGTTGCTGCCGACAATGGCCTTGTTTATCGGCGAATAGAGTCCCAGCACGTTGTATACCAGCTTGCTGGCTCTATATATCTGTGTCGTGTCAATATTTGTGTAGCCGTTGTAGATGTTCTTGCGGGTGTTGAGCGCCATGACTATCTCTTCGAGCGCGGCGTTGCCGGCTCTTTCGCCAAGTCCGTTAACGGTACATTCCACCTGCGTGGCTCCTGCTCTGACGGCGGCAAGCGAGTTGGCTACTCCCATGCCGAGATCGTTGTGGCAATGCACGGATATCTCTGCCTTATGGATGTTGTCGACATTGTTCATAAGGTAAGTAATAAGGTCGAACATTTCTATCGGTGTGGTATAGCCGACCGTGTCGGGTATATTGACTACTGTCGCTCCTGCCTTTATGGCGGTATGTACTGCCTTAGCAAGGAATTCCTTATCACTTCTCGTAGCGTCCTCCGCCGAGAATTCCACGTCATTAATGAAGCTTTTTGCATAAGAAACCGTATCGAAAATGGTCTCGAGTACCTTGTCGCCGCTCATCTTCAGTTTGTATTCCATATGAATGGGCGACGTCGCAATAAAGGTATGAATTCTGGGGCTTACTGCTCCTTTAAGCGCCTCGTAGGCGCTCTCAATATCCTTTTTTACGGCTCTTGCAAGGCTGGCTACCGAAGCGTTCTTCACGGTGTTAGCAATGGTTTGGACGGCATCAAAGTCGCCTTTGGAGATGACGGAGAAACCTGCTTCCATTACGTCAACCCTCAGCTTTTCGAGAGCTAGCGCCACCTCGATTTTTTCGTCGAGATGCATACTGCAGCCGGGCGCTTGTTCCCCGTCTCTCAGCGTTGTATCAAATATCTTAATCCTGTTCATGTTCGTCCCCTTGTTTTTATTATTTAAAGGAGGCGCCGGTGTCCGCCGAGCCTACCTGTCTGGCGTATCTTTTCAGATAGCCTGTCAGCTCCGGTTGCGCCTTTAGTTGTTTTGTTTGTCTTCTTATCTGCATTTCAGCTTCGGAAACATCGAGAGATATGCAATAATTGTTTATGTCAATGTCAATAAAGTCGCCGTTCTCAATATACGCTATGTCGCCGCCTTCTCTCGCTTCGGGAGAAATGTGTCCTATTGCCGCGCCTCTCGTAGCTCCGGAGAATCTGCCATCGGTGAGTAGCGCCACGTCGGCGTCAAGTCCCATGCCTGCAATCGCCGAGGTGGGAGAAAGCATTTCCCTCATCCCGGGACCGCCCGCCGGACCTTCATATCTGATGACGACTACGTCGCCTTTTGTGATTTCGCCTTTGTAGATAGCCGCTGTTGCTGCCTCCTCGCTGTCAAAAACCTTTGCCTTGCCTCGGAACTTGAGCATATTCTTAGCGACTGCGCTCCTCTTTACGACGGCGCCGTTTCTGGCGATGTTGCCGTAAAGTATGGCAAGCCCTCCTGTCGCGCTGTGCGGATTCTCCACGGGTCTTATTACCTCGCTGTTTTTTACTCTGGCGGCGGCGATGTTTTCGCCAACGGTGCCGTTAACGGTGGGCAACGAGAGGTCGAGTAGGCCTTTCTTTGCAAGCTCTTTCATAACCGCTTGCACGCCGCCGGCATGGTGCAGGTCCTGAACGTGGTATTTGCCCGCAGGCGCAAGCTTGCATAGATTGGGTGTGACGGAGCTTATCTCATTTATTAATTTCAAATCAAATGGCACTTCCGCCTCCCTTGCAATCGCCGCAAGGTGCAGCACGGTGTTCGACGAGCAGCCCAGCGCCATATCTACGGTCAGGGCGTTCCTTATGGATTTTTTGTTTATTATGCTTCTCGCCGTAACATTGTCACGAACAAGCTGCATTATGCGTTCGCCTGTTGCCTTAGCCAGTCTGATTCTTTCGGCATATACCGCAGGGGTTGTGCCGTTCTTGGGCAAGGCTATACCTATTGCCTCGCTGAGGCAGTTCATAGAGTTGGCGGTGAACATGCCCGAGCAGGAGCCGCACGTCGGACACGCGTTTTCTTCCAGCTCGTCGAGCTCTTCAAGGCTCATTTTGCCTGCCTTGATTTTGCCCACGCCTTCAAAAACGCTGTTGAGGTCGAGGTATTCGCCGTTCTCGCCGGCTATGGAAAGCATGGCTCCGCCCGAAACAAATATGGAGGGCAAATCCAGCCTTACCGCAGCCATAAGCATGCCGGGCACGATTTTGTCGCAATTGGGTATAAATACCAGTCCGTCAAAACGGTGCGCGTTTACCATGCACTCGATGCTGTCGGCTATCAGCTCGCGGGTGCATAGCGAATATTTCATTCCCTGATGCGCCATGGCGATGCCGTCACAGACGCCGATAGTGTTAAATTCGCGCGGAGTTCCTCCCGCGGCAAGTATGCCGTCCTTGACTGCCCTGGCTATTTCGTTCAGGTGGATATGTCCGGGGACTATCTCGTTGAACGAATTGACCACGCCTATTATCGGCCTTGACATCTCGGTTTTTGACATGCCGCAAGCCTTGAGCAACGAGCGGTGAGGCGCTCGCTCCTCACCTGTCTTTATGCTGTCCGAATTCATAATGGCTCCTTTTTGTTATATGATTTTTATTCAGTATAGTCCTGCTTCTTCCAAGTCATCTTCTCCCTGAGCTCTTTGCCTGTCTTTTCGATAAGATGCTCGCCTTCCATTCTTCTCATGGCGTTGAAATGAGGTCTGTTGGCTTGGTTCTCAAGAATCCAATCCCGTGCGAAGCTGCCGTCTTGTATCTCAGAAAGCACCTTCTTCATTTCCTTCTTGGTTTCGTCGGTAATAATGCGCTTTCCTATCATATAGTCACCGTATTCCGCGGTGTCGCTTATGGAATATCTCATAAAGGACAGACCGCCCGCAACTACGAGGTCTATGATGAGCTTCATTTCGTGCAGACACTCAAAATATGCGCTTTCCGGCTGATAGCCCGCTTCAACAAGCGTTTCGAATCCGGCTTTCATAAGTTGAGAAACGCCGCCGCAAAGCACAGCCTGTTCTCCGAAAAGGTCGGTTTCTGTCTCTTCCTTGAATGTGGTTTGAAGCACGCCGCCTCTGGCCCCGCCGATTCCTGCCGCGTAAGCAAGCGCATACTCAAGCGCCTTGCCTGTGAAATCCTTCTCGATACCTACGAGACAGGGCACGCCCTTGCCTTCCTCGAACTGCGACCTGACGGTGTGTCCGGGACCCTTGGGGGCTATCATAACCACGTCGATGCCATCGGGAGGCACTATCTGTCCGAAATGGATATTGAATCCGTGCGCAAATGCCAAAGCCATACCCTTTCTGAGGTTGGGTTCAACGTCGGCTTTATAGATTTTTGCCATCTTTTCGTCGTTGACAAGCATCATAACAAAATCGCTGTTCTTTACCGCGTCGGCTGCGTTCATTACGGTAAGACCTCTCGCCTTTGCCTTGGCTGCCGATTTTGAGCCTTCGTAAAGACCAACGATAACCTTGACTCCGCTGTCTCTGAGATTGAGCGCGTGCGCGTGACCCTGACTTCCGTAACCGATAACGGCTATAGTCTTGCCTTTCAACGCTGCTAAATTGCAGTCCTTTTCATAGTAAATTGTTGCCATTTTTTTTGTTTGCTCCTTTTTGTTTTTTTGTTTTTTGTTGTTTATTTGTTGTTTATTGTTTCGCTGCCTCTTGCTATAGCAGTCATTCCTGTTCTGCATAATTCGGCGATGCCGAAGGGCTTGAGATATTCAAGGAACGCCTCGCACTTCGAGTGCTCGCCGGTAATTTCTACGGTAAGCGATATCGGAGTGAGGTCAACTACCTTTGCCCTGAATATCGAGATTGCCTCGAGAATTTCGCTTCTGTCTCCCTGCGCCACATTTACTTTTATGAGAAGCAGCTCTCTAACCACCGTATTGTGCGGGTCCATATTCTCTATTATAAGCACGTCGTGCAGCTTTTCGAGCTGTTTGATTATTTGGTCTTGAATATAATCATCTCCCGATGCGGCAATGGTGATACGCGAGGTCGCAGGGTCTGTCGTTTCGCCTACAGAAAGGCTGTCTATGTTAAAACCACGTCTCGCGAACATTCCCGATACTCTGGTGAGTACGCCTGCCTCGTTCCTTACTAATAAAGATAAAATAAATTTTTCGGTTTTCATTTTGTCACCCCTTCAGTATTATATCATTAATTGTGCCATTCGGCGGAATAAATGGCAGCACCTTTTCGTCGTTGTTAATAATTGCGTCAACAAGCACCGGCCCCTTCTGCTCGAAAGCCCACTTCAGCGTTTCTTCCATCTCGGAAAGCGAGGAAATCTTCCTTGCATCGGCGCCGAACGCCTTAGCAAGCGCGACATAATCGGTTTTGCGGTTCAGCGTGGTGTTTGAGTACCTTTTTTCAAAGAAGGTCGTTTGCCACTGCCGCACCATTCCCAAAGCGTTGTTGTTCATAAGCACTACTATAATAGGAAGGTCGTTGGTAACCGCCGTTGCCATTTCGTTCATATTCATATGGAAGCAGCCGTCACTAGTAAACAGCACCGTCTTTCTCCCCGTTCCTATGGCGGCTCCTATTGCGGCGCCGAGCCCAAAGCCCATTGTACCCAGTCCTCCCGAAGTGATAAAGGTTCTCGGTTTGGTGAACTTGTAGTATTGCGCAGTCCACATCTGGTGCTGTCCCACGTCCGTGGCTATAATAGTGTCGGGCGGAGCAAGCTTGTTTACGCATTCTATTATGCTTTGAGGATTAAGCCTAGTCTTATTCATCTCGAGATGGGAGTCGGGACAATTCTTTATGTCGTCAATCTCCTGTCTCCAAGAGGTCTTAACCATAGGCTCGAGGCGCGAATTGAGCTTTGTCAGCACTTCTTTGACGTCGCCAATAAGCGACACGTATGCCGGAATGTTCTTGCCTATCTCCGCAGGGTCGATATCTATGTGTATAATCTTTCTGCCCTTGCAAAATTCCTGTTTGTTGCCCGTGGCTCTGTCCGAGAATCTCGTGCCTATGGCGATAAGCAAATCGCTACCGGACATAGCCTTGCTGGCGGCGAACTTGCCGTGCATTCCCGTCATTCCGAGGAACCTCGGATTCTTGGCGTCCATGGCAGAAAGTCCCATCATACTGCTGCCTATCGGCGCATCGATGATTTCGGCGAACTGCTCAAGCTCCTTCGTCGCATTGGAAATGATTACTCCGCCTCCTGCGTATATGAACGGTCTCTTTGCCTTTGTGATAAGCTCTATGGCCCGCGAAAAGGCTTCCTTGCCGTTCTCGTGGCATTGCTTTGCCTCTGACACCTCTCCTCGCGTATACTCTATCTCCGCTATTTGGATGTCTTTTGGTATGTCAACAAGCACCGGACCGGGTCTGCCGCTGTTGGCGATTATGAACGCCTCTCTTATGACGGCAGAAAGCCTCTTCAAGTCTTTTACAATAAAGTTATGCTTTGTTATGGGCATAGTCACGCCCGTGATGTCTACTTCTTGAAAGCTGTCGCGACCTATAAGCGTAGTCGCTACGTTGCCGGTTATGGCGACAAGAGGCGTGGAGTCCAGATAGGCGTTTGCAATGCCCGTCACGAGGTTCGTGGCGCCGGGTCCCGACGTGGCAATGACGACTCCGGTCTTGCCCGTGACCCTTGCGTAGCCGTCGGCAGCATGGGTTGCGCCCTGCTCATGGGCGGATATATAATGCGTTATTTTGTCGCTTGCCTTATAAAGTTCGTCGTAGATATGAAGTACCGTGCCACCGGGATATCCGAACACGGTGTCCACGCCGTGGGCAATTAGCTCTTCTATTAATATTCTCGCTCCGCTGATTTTCATGGTGTCCTCCTGGATTTATAAAAAGACCTACGGGTTTGCCGTAGGTCGTGATTATCATTTTTAATTTGCATATAGCAATTTAACCAGCAACTTTGGGCAAAACCTTATCTACACTATCTACTAGTACTAGTACGATAATGCTAATGATGCTAATTATTATAATGTTTGCCAAGGCAAGCGCTATCTGCATGTTTCTCCTCAAGATACTACATTGTATGCATTTCTTCTATGAATTTACATTATCACACAATATTTGCGCTTGTCAAGCATCTTTTTTCATATTATAAAAAAAGATTGGTTCTTTTGTCAAAATTTATGCGCTACTCATAATATGTAATAGCGTAAAGCATTCAACAAAAGGAGAAAATAATGAGTTGTTTTGATAGAGATTGTTGTTTTAGACCGGTCTTCAGGTTTCCTGTCGTCGGTCCCTCCGGTCCGCCGGGACCGAGAGGACCGCAGGGACCAATAGGCTTGACGGGTCCCCGAGGCCCGCAAGGCTTTCCCGGTTTGCCGGGACCTCCGGGCTTTCCCGGTCTGCCGGGACCGCCGGGACCCCCCGGAATCGTCGCTTCGGCGTATATATATTCCACATTTGCGCAGCAAGTGAGCCCTTCCGAAGCCGTAGTTTTCAATTCGCCGGCATCACCTGCACCTATCGCGTTCAGCCCTCCCGGTTCAAGTATCGTGCTCTCGGCAGGAACCTACTTGATTAATTTTCAGGTTTCCTCCGTCACAAGTACCGACGGCGCATGGGGTATAACTATAAACGGCGTCACCGCCGCGGCAAGAACCTTCGTTTCACGGACGGGCGCCACTCAAACGCACGGCAGCATAATCATTACCCTTGCGGTAGCTGCCGTAATTGCCCTTGTCAACCTTGGCGCCGCCGTCACTTTGGCAACCGGGCTTGCCCCCAGCCCCGACA
Organism: Clostridia bacterium; assembly: GCA_028703745.1. GTDB lineage: Bacteria > Bacillota > Clostridia > Christensenellales > DTU072 > DTU072. The sequence continues at coordinate 19,053 of JAQVME010000002.1, read as the reverse complement.
CAGCAACCGGAGCCTCGATGACAATCTTAAAACTGGCGTAAGAAGCTAATAAACGCCGAAAAAAAGCAAAGCGCGGATTGTTTTTATCTCAAGACAGTCCGCCTTTTCCATATTTTAAGATTTCGATTACCTGTTTATTTTTGGCGAATATTGTCGCGTGCGAGGCGCATGAATGTGCGGGGAAAGCCGTGCGGATTTTTTGTTTTTCGACTTGCTTTTTTTTATTTGCTGTTTGTATTCGGTTATGCTATATTACAATCAATACAACACAGAAAGGTGATTTGTGATAGTACGATATTTCGATAAAGACGATTTGGATTTATTCAAGGAAATGTGCAGGGCCTTTTATAGCGGGGGAGCTACAGCAAGAGAATACGACGAAGCATTGACAAAAAAAACATTTGAACGTGTTATGGACCACCACGAAAACCTGTGGGGCGTCATACTAATAGATAACGACGTTCAAATGCCCATTGGCTACGCCCTAATCTCCTCATATTGGTGCAACGAGGACGGCGGTGACGTCATCATTCTTGACGAACTCTACATAAATCCCATAAACCGCAATAAGGGCTACGCCACAACCTTCCTCAGTTGGCTCGAAAGCGAATTCTCCGATAAAGCCGTCGCCATAACCCTGCAGGTGCTCACCACGAATGAGGTAGCGCGAAAGCTTTACAGCAAGATAGGCTTTTTAAGCGAAGGTTTTGAGCAGATGATAAAAGAGTTAAGACCGTACAACAATAATACTAAATAGACAAAAGTCAGGCTGGACGCCTGACTTTTTGTTATTTCTTTTTCTTATAGTTCTCTTTTTTTATTCGGTCAAATCCAGCCGTTGCACCAATTCCAGCGAAGCAATGTCATAAGAGGCGATATATTTGTCGCTTACGGTATAGATATAGTCGCCTATCTGGATACCTCTGTTTATGAAAGTCAGATAGTCCGCATAATAGCCGTACCAGTCGTTTGTGCCTACCTCTTCTTCAAGATTTGTCAAAGTGCCTTTGTAGGCAAGCTTGTTTTCGTCTTCCTGTGTTAAATCGAATCCGAAGACAGCCAGCCCTTGAGTCATCGAAGAATAATAGTAATAATCGTCATACTGCCAGTTCTCGTAAGAAAAAGCTATAAGTCCTCTTTCCTTATTATATAACAAGGCTTTGGGGTTGTAGAATATCTCGGCGTGACAGCTGCCGGGTATCTCGATATTTTTTACGTTCACAGCCTCAGAGCCGGAATTGTCGTACAACGACACTTTCAAGCCCGTCCATTCCACTCTGTCTCCATAAGGCGTATGCTGTACGCGCGACATCATGCCTATACCCACGGTATAATCCGTGCCTTCAATATAATGGATATAATGGCTGACTCCGTCCTCTTTCAGCTCGCCTGTAATAAACGGCTTTGCAGGGTCGGTCAAATCGAATATAAAATACGGGTCCATATTTTTGAAAGTCACCATTACGCACTTGTTGGCGTTGAAACGCACGGAATATATCCTTTCGCCTTCGGCTACTTTTTCGACTTTGCCGATTACTGTCAAGTCGGGGCGCAGCACGTAAAGGTTGCTAAAGGTCGTGCGAGCGGAAACGGTGACCGCCACCCGCAAGTACCCGTTGTACTCGTCAAGAGAATACCTGTCTTTTACGGTGCCGTTTATGCGGCTTGTGGCCTTGTGTTTGAGGTCGCTCAAAGCTATTTTTACCAGCCTAGTGCTGGGCGCGTTATCAACGCTATTTTTCACCCAGCCGAAAATGTTGGTATCGTATCGGCTGTAGCTGTCGTAGGTCGCCACATAAATGTTGTCGGTGGAGACATATATTTCTCCGCCGAGACCAAGATACGCCAGCATAGCTGAATCTGCTTCGGGTTCGTCAAGCGCAACTTCTCCCACTATCAAATAAGAATAATAGCTGACGTCGCCGTAAATATATATATTTTCTACGGGTATTTTTGTTGACGTTTCTCCCTTGGCTGTGTCGGTTATTCTTGGGATATAGCTTTCTTCATCGCCGTAGCTGAAGCTGTAATTGACCATATAATATAGCTTGTTGCCCTCTTCTTTTATTCTGGAGGAATAATACCCTCCGTCTATGGTAATTTGTCTTTCAAGAGACGGGGCCGTCCTGTCGGAGATGTCATACACTCTTATGTCAGTCTTGTTGTACGTCAAATAGCCGATGCAGTCCATCATGGGCTCGATACCGCTCATATACGCAAATCCTCTCTGCTCATATATACCGCCGATCATAATGAGCGTGTCGCCCTGAACATAAAGCTCCTGCGGAACATAGTTCTCAACGACGATAGAGCTTTTTGTTTCCAATGCGCCGTTATTTGTCTCGATAATGAAGCAGCCTTGTGTGGTTATTTTGTAGATATACCTGTCGTCGTTCTTGACTATATCGCCCTCGTCCATGCCATTTGTTTGGACATTTGTTTGCGAATAGTCCGAAGAAGGCGCCGCGCTTTCGTTGACCATTTCGGGCGCGGCCTTGTCGGACGTCACTACGCCTCCGAGTATATCCCGAAATTGGAAGCTGTTTTGCTTTTTGTAATACTCCTCAATAGCGTCAATTACTTCCGAATAGGCGCTTGCCTTCATCGGCTGCCCGTAGTCATACTTTTGCGGCGTATAGATAGCAGACATTGCGGTCAGCCCCGCCACGGCTATGACGGCTATTATTATGGTTATTGCCAGTCCTTTTTTCATAAAAAAACTCCTTTTAACTTTTTGCTGCCGCCCTGCGGCAACGGCTTTCATGCGGATTTGCTCCTTTTTTTCGAAGGCCTCATCCACAGCCTTTTTGATAAAATCTTTCTCTTTCATCTTACTTCCCCTCCGCTATATACCTTCCGCAATTTTTCTATGGTTCTGTACAACTTGTGTTTTACGTTTGATTCAGTCATACTCAGCAGCTCCGCCACTTCTTTGAGCGGCTTGTCCAGATTGAAATGCAACACGAATATTTTTTGCACGTCGGCGGGGTACTGCCTTATCTGCCGCCACACCTCTTTTACGGTATAGGAATTTATATAGCTTTCCTCAACGTCTCCGTATTCAAATTCAAAATTTTCGCTTTCCTCTCCCTCCTCACTCTTTTTTATCAGCGGCACGAGATTTCTTAGTCTGGTTTTCAGCGAATAGTACTTGTAAACTCTTATTTTGGCTATTTTCATCAATAAGGCATGCTCATTCTTTATGTGAGATATACCTTTTTTTGCCAATATACCGAAGAAATCCGTAAAAACCTCCTGAACGATATCCTCCACATACCCTACATCACTGCATTTCGCCACGACAAAAGCCATTACCTTTCGATAATTCTTATCGTAGGCCGCATTGAAGAAAGTATATATCAATTCGTCCATATGCCTCCTGACACTATATAAGTGCAAAGAAAAAGGAATTTAGTTCCAGAAATATAAAAAAATTATAACATTTCTTAATGTATATGTAAACCGGCTTTTCGGCGCATTTGCCTCTCAATCGGTCAAATAATGTCAATAAAAAAATCCAGTTATCACTGGATTTTTGTTAAAGGTGTTCTTTCAGCGCCGCTCTGTTATTTTTCTTCCGGCGCAAGGTAGGCGAATTCGCGGTGCTTGGCAAGCTGCTTTTGTATCTTTTTGCTGGGGTTATGTATCTTGACTTGCTTTTTTTCGGCCTTCTGAATGAGAAAGTCCGTGAAAGTGGCGTCTATCTCAATGACGTCTGTCATATCAAGCACCAGCGCCTCGCCGCTACTTGTGTCAAAAAGCTTGTCATAATTCATATAGGATATACTGCCCTTCAGCTTGGTGCCCTCTGTCGTGATTTCTTTGGCGGCGGTATTCTTTCTTACGTACCTCTTGAATAACTGATAAAGGAGGGAAAGCGAGGTACAAACAAGAATGGCCACAACGAGATCGAACGCCACAGTCAGCGCAAAAGTCAAGACCATCAAGCCTATGTCCGCAGGCGTAGTCTTAAGCACCTTCTTTATTTCTTTGAGGTTCAACATATTGTAACAAACAACAATGAGTATGGCGGCAAAAACCGTCATAGGTATGTATTTTGCGTACGGCATAAGAAATAGCGAGAGCAACAGTATGACTACCGAATGCACCAACGCGGCTACAGGCGTCTTTCCGCCGCTTCTTATGTTCGCCGATGTTCTGGCTATTGCGCCGGTTGCGGGCAGTCCGCCGAAAAGGGAGGAGACTATGTTTGCGCAGCCCTGTCCGATAAGCTCCATATTGGGGTTGTGCTTGGTCGAGGTCATACTATCGGCAACCACGGCGGAAAGTAGCGATTCTACGGAAGCGAGAAAGGCAATCGTAAGCGCCGGAACGATAAGCGACGGCAGAAGAGAAAAATCAAAAAAGCCGAAACTGAAGGAGATGTTGATATTCACCGTGCCGAAGATGTCGCCCAGCGTGACGCTTTTTACGGGCAAGACCAAGTTCAAAACCGTGCAAATAAGAATTGCGCATAGCGGTCCGGGCAGGATTTTTTGAAATTTCGGTACAATGACTATGATAAGCAAGGCAACGGCGCCCATGGCTACGGTTATCCACGAAATACCGCCTATGTTGTTAAACAAGTAGGCAAGCTTGTGCAAGCTCTCCGCAGGAAGGTTTTTGAGTCCTAGTCCAAGGAAATCATTCAGCTGTCCGATAAAGATGGTTATTGCAATGCCCGCCGTAAAACCCGTGATAATGGGTAGCGGTATGTATTTTATGAGTTTGCCGAAACGCGCCAAACCCATAATTATTATAAATATGCCCGCCATAAAGGACGCCATTATCAGACCCGCCATACCGTTCTTCGCGATTATACCGAAGACAATGACGACGAAGGCGCCTGTGGGACCGCTTATTTGGGTTTTGCTGCCTCCGAGCAAGGCGGCGGTGCCGCCGGCGAATATTGCCGTAATAAGCCCGACCGCCGGGCTGGCGCCCGAAGCAATGGCAAGCGCAATGCTAAGCGGCAGAGCTATTATGCCGACGATTATGCCGGCAATGCAATCTTTGAGCAGCTTGTTGGCGGTATAGCCGTCTTGAAGCGACAAAACCAGTTCGGGAATCATCCTCTGTTTCTTCATACCTTATCCTTCTATGTGCAGTTAAACGAAAAAGCAGGCTTAGCTAAGCCTGCTTTACTAATGTGAATTATATCACTTTCATTTTTGTTTGCAACTGTTTTGAGCTATATTTTTGGGGGTTCTTAGACTATCTCAGTTTTCCACAATCCGTGAAGATTGCAGTATTCGTACGCCGCCACCGCTTTGTCGTCAACGAGCGCAAAAACTGCCTCGGGCAGCTGTCCCGGTAGCAAAGCCTTGCGTTGTCCGCCCTTGTCGGTTTCGAGATAAATCCACTGAATATAATGCTCCTTTGCCATGGGATGGGCAACGCTCCCGACGGCTACGGAGATACGGTCGCCTTGAACAGAGACTACCGGCAAATGCTTTTCGTACGCGCCCTCGCTGGTATTGGGAACAAGTTCTGTCATATCCTCACCGCAACAGACCATAGGTATGCCGGCGTCCTCAATCAAACCTACTATATTTCCGCAAATATCGCATCTGAAAAATTTAATTTTACTCATCGTGTCCTCCTAGCTTTTTGTTTTATTATACCTTATATAAAAGTTTTTGTCTATTGCCAATCACGGCGAGGTAGCGTACATAGGTAAGCTTGAGAAAAAGCAACCGTTTGTATACAATCAAGCCTCCCATGCACATAAAAAAACGCCAGTACTCAGTACTGACGATTCTTCTTGGTGGGAACAATAGGGCTCGAACCTATGACATCCTGCTTGTAAGGCAGGCGCTCTCCCAGCTGAGCTATGCTCCCTTGCGTTGGTGACCCCAAGGAGGTTCGAACTCCTGTTACCGCCGTGAAAGGGCGATGTCTTAACCGCTTGACCATGGGGCCCGGTATTGGTAGCGGCGGTCAGATTCGAACCAACGACCTGCCGGGTATGAACCGGCCGCTCTAACCAGCTGAGCTACGCCGCCATAGAAATTTTTTCTTTTGTTTTTGTGGTTGCGGGGGCGGGATTTGAACCACACGACCTCCGGGTTATGAGCCCGACGAGCTACCAGACTGCTCTACCCCGCGACGATGCTTTAATATAATATACTATTATTGCCACGGTGTCAACTGTTTATTAATAGTTCCAAACGAATTTTTGTTGCGTATTTTGGCGCTTGTCTCCGCGATTTTTTGCAAGGAAAGGAAGCTCTCTTAATTGACGGCGTCCTTTCTCCAGACGGAAAGATGCCCTTCAAACTCCATCAGCTCCTTGTTCATCCTCATCGTCATAATATCCCTTGCGACGAGCAGTTCTTCCATGATTTCGTCGAAGGTGACGCTACGGGCGTATTTATTGAACTCTTCGTCGCTCAGAAACGGGGACTTAAATGACTGGTAATAGCAAAAAAGCAGATACAGCATATCGTCCAGCGGCAAGCTCAACTTTATTGCGCTTTCAAGCACCTCCAGACATCCTCTCTTATATCTTTTGTGAATACAGTTCGCAAGAATGTTCATATTTTCTCCTTCCTTCTCTTCTTTTATTTATATGCTATTTTATTAAATAATGCAAGCCCTAAGTTAATAGATAAGTCAATATGAATACAATCATTTGACTTTCGGTATGTTTTATTATATAGTTAATCATAATTATCAGAAGAAAAGAGGTAGCTATGAACAGAGTCCTGATTAAAGATGTCGACAAGTATATAAGCCAAAAAATTACCGTCAGCGGTTGGGTAGAAACACTTCGCGACCAGAAAAAAATGCAATTTATCGTGCTGCGCGACCACACCGGCAAGCTGCAGCTCACTAATATGAAAGCCGACGACGAAAAGTCAAGGCTGATTTCCGCTTGCTCCCTCGAAAGCTGCATAACCGTCACGGGCATAGCAGTCTCGGCGCCCAACGTCAAACTTGGACAAAAAGAGCTGCTTGTTGAAGAAGTCAGTGTCGAGAACTTTGCCGAGCCCTTGCTTCCCCTAGCCATTGCCGACAACACAGACGATGTCAGCATTGACCACAGAATGGACTGGAGATATCTCGACCTCAGAAAGAGAGACCGCCTCCTCATCTTTCAGGTGCAGACCACGGCGGAGATGGCTATGCGCGAATATTGGATCAACAACGGCTATGTGGAATTACATTCACCGAAGCTTATGGGGCATGCCAGCGAATCGGGCAGCGAGCTGTTCTCTCTTGACTATTTTGACCGCAAGGCGTATCTTGCGCAGTCTCCGCAATTTTACAAACAGATGGCAATGTCGGCTGGCTTTGACAAGGTTTTTGAGATAGGCTCGGTATTCAGAGCCGAACCCTCGTTCACCTCCCGTCACGCTACCGAGTTCGTCAGCATCGATATGGAAATTTCCTGGATCAAGTCCCATCACGATGTTATGGATGAGGAAGAAGCTTGGATACGTTATTTCTTGCAAAAAATAAAAGACCGTCATGCCGATGAAATAAAAGAAGTTTTCGGTCAAGAAGTGGAAATCCCCGAGGGGCGCTTTCCGCGCATACCTCTCGCCGAGGTTATCTCCATACTTGATACGGAGATGGGCTACAAGGTTCCGCAAAAGCAGAAGGGCGACCTTGATCCCGAGGGCGAAAGGCTCATTTGCGAATACACAAAGAAGAAATATAATTGTGATTTTTGCTTTGTTATAGATTATCCCATAGCAGCAAGACCCTTCTACCACATGCGCCACGAGGACAACAACAACCTCACAAAGAGCTTTGACCTGCTTTGGAAGGGGCTTGAACTGACAACGGGAGCGCAGAGAGAGCACAGAGTAGAAATTCTTCAAAAACAAATTCTCGAAAAAGGTATGACCCTGCCGCCCATTCAGTTCTATATCGATTTCTTCAAATACGGCGCTCCTCCTCACGGCGGACTGGGCTTCGGGCTTTCAAGAATGCTTATGAAACTTCTCAATCTTCCCAGCATCAAGGAAGTGACTTACTTGTTTCGCGGTCCCAACAGACTTACCCCGTAAGGGCTTTGCTATTTAATAAACGTAAAAAAAACCGTCTTGCGACGGTTTTTTCGTTTTTGCATGGGCGTGGAATAATTACTGCTTGTTTTGAGGTATGTCTAGCAATGACGCAAAGCCCTGCTCGAGGTCGGCTTCCGTAGGGATATAGTCCGTCATGGTCTTTTCGTTATACGCAATGTATGCCGTCATATCGAAATAGCCCGTGCCAGTCATTCCCAAAAGAATGGTCTTTTTCTGCCCCGTCTTCTTGCATTCCAGCGCCTCGTCTATAGCCACTTTTATGGCATGTGAGGATTCCGGCGCAGGCAGGATGCCCTCGGTTCTGGCAAACATTATGGCGGCGTCAAAAACTGCCGTCTGCTCAACAGATCTCGCTTCAAGGTAGCCGTCGTCATAAAGCTTGGAGATAATAGGACTCATGCCGTGATAGCGCAGTCCGCCGGCGTGGTTGGCTGAAGGCATAAAACCGCAACCCAGAGTATACATCTTCATTAGCGGCGTAGTTTTGCCTGTGTCGCCGAAATCATAGACGTATTTCCCTCGCGTGAGCGACGGACAGGACGACGGCTCCACGGCTATGATGCGTGTGTCGTCGGTACCGTTTATTTTGCCTGCCATAAAAGGCGCTATAAGTCCGCCGAGATTGGAGCCGCCGCCGGCGCAACCGATTATTATGTCGGGCTTGATGCCGTATTTGTCCATGGCTATCTTGCACTCCTGTCCGATAATCGACTGGTGCAGCAGTACGTGGTCAAGCACGCTTCCTAGCACATAACGGCAGTTGTCCGTCGTCACGGCGACTTCGATAGCTTCGCTGATAGCGCAACCGAGAGAGCCGCCCGTCGTCGGGTTTTCTTCAAGTATCTTTCTGCCGACATTCGTCGTATCCGAAGGAGAGGGAATTACGTTCGCGCCATAAGTCTCCATGAGCGCCTTCCGATAAGGCTTCTGCTGACTGCTGATTTTTACCATATAGACCTTGAGGTCAATTCCATAGAAAGCGCATGCCATAGAAAGCGCCGAGCCCCATTGTCCTGCTCCGGTTTCTGTTGTAAGCGATGTCAACCCTTCTTGTTTGGCATAATATGCCTGAGCCACCGCGGAATTGAGCTTGTGTGAACCGGAGGTGTTATTGCCTTCGTGTTTGTAATAGATTTCCGCCGGAGTATCCAGCAGCTTTTCGAGGAAGTATGCGCGAACGAGGGGCGACGGGCGGTACATCTTGTAAAAATCCCTTATTCCTTCGGGTATTTCTATATATCTGTTCTCTTGATCAAGCTCCTGCTTTACTAGCTCCTTACAAAACACCGGATACAGGTCTTCGGGTGTGCAGGGAACAAGCTTGCCCGGATGAAGGAAAGGCTCGTGCTTTTGCTTCATGTCGGCGCGAAGGTTATACCAGGATTTCGGCATCTCGTCTTCTGTTAAATATATCTTTACGGGTATTTTCTTATTCATTTTTATAATTCTCCTTTTATTATTATGATGGTTTTTGTGGGTAAACTTACTGCGGAAAAAAAGTCCACGGCCTTACGCCATCGGAAGAAATATAAATCGTTTTTTGTTTGTCTTTTCATAGCCGCTCTCCTTTATACAATAAAAAAACACGATAAATTCGTTTTGGGACGAATATATCGTGTTGCCACCCAATTTCATAACAAATGACTTTGTTACCTTCATTCTCGAGTACTATCATACTCTTTCCCTATTACGGGGGATTCCGTCAAAAGCTACTGCTAATTTCGCCTTTGCCCTCAACAGTCCATTCACTTACCGGATTTGTTCTGTCACACCGCCCCAGAACTCTCTGAAAAATCGTTAGATAAGCTACTACTCTGTCTCATCGGTTTTAAGTTATCTTTATGCTAGCACATAAAAAAAGTCAAGTCAAACGTTTTTTTGTATTTTTATATGTGCTTTTTTATTGCCTTATCCATTATATATGTCACCTTGTCTGCAATAGTGCACTTCCCTTGAGGAATATGTCATTTATAAAAGTTGTTTTTTCGCTTCTAAAAGAAAACCGTCCTAAGACGGTTTTCTTTATCTTTTCTTCTTTTGTATCTATATCTTCATTTGTTTACGATTTCAGCCCAATATCTGTTTTAGGTCCTGTTCGGGCGTGGTTATGGGGGCTATATTATAATTCTCCACGAGATAGTTCAGCACGTTCGGGGAGACGAAGGCAGGGAGAGACGGTCCGAGTTTTATGTTCTTTATGCCGAGATAAAGCAGAGTAAGAAGCACGCATACCGCCTTTTGCTCGTACCACGACAGAATCATCGACAAAGGCAATTCGTTGACGCCGCAACCAAAAGCTTTAGCCAGCTCTACCGCCACCTTGATGGCGCCGAAGGAATCGTTGCATTGTCCCATATCCATTATGCGGGGCAACCCTCCTATCTCGCCTATATCCAAATCATTGAAGCGGTATTTTCCACAAGCCAACGTCAATATTATGGTATCCTTGGGCGCTTGTTTTACGAATTCGGTATAATAGTTCCTTCCGGGCTTTGCGCCGTCGCAGCCGCCGACAAGGAAGAAGTGCTTGATGGCTCCGCTCTTGACTGCGCCGATGACTGTTTCGGCAACCGAAAGAACCGTCCCGTGCGAATAGCCGGTAATTACCTCCGTTCCGCCGTTTATGCCGGAAAAAACGGTGTCCTCGGCGTAGCCACCCAGAGCCAGCGCCTTTGCTATCACCGGCGAAAAATCCTTGTCCTCGCCTATATGTACCATCTCGGGGTACGAAACCACTTCTGTGGTAAAAACCCTGTCCTTATAGCTGTCGCGTACCGGCATAATGCAGTTCGTGGTGAAAAGCACAGGCGCAGGAATATCCTTGAATTCCTTCTGCTGATTTTGCCACGCCGTGCCGAAATTCCCTTTCAAATGCGCATGCTTCTTGAGCTTCGGATATCCGTGCGCCGGCAACATTTCGCCGTGAGTATAGACGTTTATACCCTTGCCCGCAGTCTGTTCAAGCAGCAGTTGCAAATCCTTGAGGTCGTGCCCGCTTATGACAATAAAGGGGCCTTTCTCGACGGTAAGCGGCACCTTGACCGGCACGGGTACGCCATAGCTCTCCGTGTTCGCCTTGTCAAGTATTTCCATACATTTCAAATTGATTCTGCCGACCTCGAGCACTATGGGAAGTAGCTCCGCCATGCCCCAATCCTCGCCTATGGCGTTCAGCGCCTTATAGAAAAAGCCGTTTACTTCAGCATCGGAATACCCCAGTACATACGCATGGTATGCGTATGCCGCCACACCTTTCAGCCCAAAAAGGATAAGCCCTTTCAGCGAACGCACGTCTTCGTCAGCGTTCCAAACCGACTGCATATCGTGTTCGTTATGTCTGGCATCGCAATCGGGTTTCGCCACCAGCATTCTTTTTGTTTGCCGAACCTCTTCAATCAATTCCGCAAGGGTCTTATCGTTGAAGTTCACATTGGTTATAGTTGTGAAGAGTCCTTTGAGCACAATCTTATCGGTGTCCTTATTTGAGCCCTTTTTGTTGACGGCGCGCGCAAGTCCGATAAGCGCGCCGATAAGCTCGTCTTGAAGATTTGCGACGTTCGACGGCTTACCGCAAACCCCCGCTCTTCCCGTGCAACCCGTGCCTCTGCCCGTCTGCTCACATTGAAAACAAAACATCTCGTTCATAAATACTGTCCTCCCTGTTTTTTTAATCTATTATTTCCCCGCCGGTAGTAATGGTTACTACCTGCCACGGTAAAAATTTTCCGCTTTTTTGCAACGCGTTCTTAACGGCGAATTCTATTCCGCCGCAACACGGCACCTCCATACGCACCACCATTACGCTCTTTATGTCGTTGAGCCTGATAATCTCAGTAAGCTTTTCGGTATAATCCACCATATCAAGCTTGGGACAACCTATTACGGTAATGCGGTTTTTTATAAATTTCTCGTGGAAATTCGCATAGGCGTACGCCGCGCAGTCAGCGGCGACCAGCAAGTTTGCCCCCTTGAAATACGGCGCGTTGACGGGTGCAAGCTTTAATTGCACAGGCCATTGTTGCAATCTGCTGGGACTTTCTGCATAACTCCGCGAGCATTCCTCTTCTTCCTTGCGCTCCAGCTTTCTGGCTTGAGTCCCCGGACAGCCGCAAGCAAGCTTCTCTTGCACCTTTTGTTGCATCTTCTTGCGAACCTCCTCCTCGTTGTATTCCGCGGCTTCTCTTTCCTCAAAGGTTATTGCTCCGGTGGGGCAGACGGGCAGACAGTTGCCCAGTCCGTCGCAATAGTCATCGCGCAGCAGCTTCGCCTTGCCGCCAATCATACCGATAGCGCCTTCATGGCAAGCCTCGGCGCAGGCTCCGCAGCCGTTGCACTTCCCCTCGTCTATCGTTATTATTTTTCTGAGCATTTTATTTACCTCTTGACTTTTTTATTTTATTGTAGCATATTATAATTATTAAATCTGTTGTAAAAACAACATAACGGTGTATTATGGAAAAATATTTAGATATCTTAAAACACTCTCCGCTCTTTAAAGGCGTAGAGGACAATGTTGCGGCAATGCTGAGCTGTTTGTCTGCAAAAAAAGCCGTTTATGACAAAAACTCCTACCTTTTTATGGAAGGAGATACCACTCGCACCGTAGGCATCGCGCTATCGGGCAGAATACTCATTATAAAAGACGATTTTTGGGGTAACCGTACGATTTTGTCGGAAATCCACAGCGGCGAAATGTTCGGAGAGTCCTTTCCCGACACGGCGTCGCAACCCTCGTCGCCCGTCAGCGCGCTTGCCGCCGAAAAAGCCGAGGTGTTGCTTATTGACTATGCAAAAATCATAACCACTTGTTCCTCGAACTGCTTTTTTCACAATAGGGTTATTGTCAACCTCATAAGTATTCTCACAAAAAAAAGTGTATCTCTCACCCACAAAATCGCCTGCGTGACAAAAAAGACAACGAGGGAAAAACTGCTTTTTTATCTTTCATCTCAAACCTCGCAAGCAAAAGGCAAAGCTTTCACCATTTCCTTCAACCGTCAGGAGCTGGCAGACTACCTCGCCGTAGACCGAAGCGCCATGTCAAATGAACTGTCAAAAATGCGTAACGAAGGCCTGCTGGATTTCCATAAAAACATGTTCTTATTAAAAGGCTACAGACGCGTCTGATGCTTGCCTGTCCTCAAGCAGCTTACACAACTGAATGCCCCCCAAAACCCTCCTCTTTTTGCTTGCTTTTTATTTGCGTTGTGCTATATTTGTGATGTATGAAAATCGCAAACTTTTTGAAGCAGAATATTGTGCTGACCGTCGCTTGGATACTCGCCGCAGTATCCGTTTTCTTTGTGCCGCCCGACAAAGAATATCTGTCTTATTTCGACGTCAAAACGCTGCTTTGCCTGTTCTCGATTATGCTGGTGCTTGGGGGCTATAAAAACATAAACATCTTTACTATCTCCGCGCGTGTCTTGATAAAAAAACTCAAAAACGCCCGTTTTCTTGTGATGAATATGGTGCTTCTCACCTTTTTTTCGTCTATTTTTATTGCCAACGATATGGCGCTGCTGACCTTTCTGCCGCTTACCATTCTCGTGTTCAAGCAATGCGGCAAGGAAGAATACATAGCCACAACTGTCATTATGCAGAATATCGCCGCAAACCTAGGCGGTATGATTATGCCCTTCGGCAATCCGCAAAGCCTGTATTTGCACAGCTTTTATGCCATTCCTCTGAGTGATTTTGTGCTGACAATGCTGCTGCCCTTCGCCGTTTCTCTGCTACTTATCGTGCTGTTCGGCTTCACCGTCAAAAAACATCCCGTGGAGCTGGTCATAGACGTGCATTATGACCTGAACACGCGAAAGACCGTGGTATACGCGCTGCTTTTCGCTGTTTCTATACTGTCGGTATTCAATATAATCCCTTATATTATCGCCGGCGGTATTGTCATTGCCGCCATGCTTTTGCTTGACCGCAAGGCTTTCCGTAAAGTCGACTACGGTCTGCTCTTTACCTTCGCCGCCTTTTTCGTTTTTGCCTCAAATATGTCACGCCTGCCCGCCATAGCGCGGCTGGTTACGCTCCTGATGGAAAAAAGCACGCTGCTTACGGGCGTGCTGTTCTGCCAGTTCTTTTCCAACGTGCCGTCGGCTATCTTTCTTTCTCAATTTACGGCGAATTACCGCGAACTGCTGCTTGCCGTTAATATCGGCGGAACGGGAACCCTTGTCGCCTCTTTGGCAAGCCTTATTTCCTTCCGTATCTACAGCGCAATGTATCCCAAAAAAGCCCTTGTTTATCTCGGCAAATTCTTTGCGTTGAACTTTGCCTTCCTTTTGATGCTTATATTTGTTTCCTTTATTAATATAAGATATATACTTTAGTCTGCCTTAGCCGTTTTCTCTTTTGTAGCTTTCGGCTATTTCTTTTATCTTTTCCAAAAACGCCTCCTCCCCGAAGGTGTTTATTTTGAAAAACACCGCCTGACTGCCGCCCGACGTTATTGCCGACAAAAACAGGGCGTCGTCCTTGCCTATCAACGTGACGTTCATGCTTACTCTGTTCTTGCCGATCATGCTATACCGTTCATATACACGAACGGCGCACCGAACGCCGTCATTTTCATAATCGCTGCCGTCTTCGAGGCTCGCCGACACGCTTCCGCTTAGTATCCTCGTTTCTATCGTTTCAAGCAATTTGTTAAAACTTCCCTGTATAATCGTCTCATATTTTGCCATTTTTGCCTCCTTATTTTTATAACGAAAACCCCGCTTATGAAAGCGGGGTTTATTCTCGGTAGTGTTTTTTTATGAAAGGCTGTTTACTATGCCGGTGAAGATAACCCCGAGTCCGAATGCGCCGGCATCGGGATATCCGATACTGCGGTCGCCGACCGTGCCCGCTCTGCCCATTTTTGCGGCAATAAGTTTTGTGCTTTCGGCTCCCGCTACTGCGGCGGCGGCGGCCTTCTGCATAGCAGAGAGCAACTCTTCGCCCGCGTCGGCGCTGGCGGACAGGCTGTCTGCCGCCGGAACAAGCGCGTCTATAAGAGTTTTGTCTCCCACCACTGCGCCCCTTCCGAAGGATCTCTCACCCGTCTTCTGAATGCCGACTACGGCGGCCTGCATTATTTCGGCAAGCTCGGCAAGCCCTATTTCTTCAACGTTGCCTGCGGCCTTGGCGGCGGCTCTGAAAGCCGAACCCCAGATGGGCCCGCTAGCTCCTCCGCAATGCTCCATAATGACCATGCTGCAGCTTTTTAGGAAGGCGCCGATATCGTCAAAGTCGAGCTCGTCCCATTCCTTTTTTAATTGCTTAAAGCCTTTTGCCAGGCTCATTCCAAAGTCTCCGTCTCCGGCGGCGCTGTCAAGCTCGCAGAAAGGAACCTCGTTCTCAATGATAATATCTGCCATTGTATTAATTATGACAGTCATATCTTTTGTGGTGATTTTGTTCATTTCCGCCTCCTAATTCTTCAACGCGGGAGTGTTGACTTCCGCATCAAGCAGCGCTTTCAATTCGCTGTCAAGCTTGAGTACCGTCACCGATGCTCCTGCCATGTCTATGGACGTCATAAAGTTGCCCACCAACGTCTTATATATTTTTGCGCCCTTATTCTCTATTTCTGCAGAAACAGAATTGTTGAACAGATAGAGTTCCTGAAGAGGGCTGCCGCCGAAACCGTTTATCATGACGGCGACTTCTGCGCCGGCTATCGACATATCCTCATCAATCTGGCTGACCATGGCGGCGGCAAGATCGTCTGCCTTGGCAACGGGCATTCTCTGTCTGCCGGGTTCGCCGTGAATGCCTACGCCGTATTCCATTTCGTCGGCGCCCAGCTCAAAGGTTGGGGTCCCCTTTGCGGGAACCGTGCAGGATGTCAACGCAAAACCGATTGACCGCACGTTCTGTATCGTTTTGTTGGCTACGGCTTTTACTTCGGCAAGGCTTCTGCCTTCCTCTGCCGCCGCGCCTGCAATCTTGTGAACAAATACCGTTCCCGCAACGCCTCTGCGTCCTACGGTATAAAGGCTGTCTTTGACGGCTATATCGTCGTTTACGTAAACGGCATCGACGTCAATATCGTCTTCCCTGGCAAGCGCCGCGGCTTCGTTGAAGTTCATGCAGTCGCCGGAATAATTCTTTATTATAAGCAACGTGCCCTTCTTCGATTCGGTCTTGGTGATGGCGGTATATACCTGCTTGATTGAGGGAGAAGCGAAAATGTCACCGCAAACCGCCGCGTCAAGCATGCCCTTGCCGACAAAACCCGCATGCGCAGGCTCATGTCCGCTACCACCGCCTGAGATAAGGCTGACTTTGTTGGTGTTTATCTCTTTCTTCTTGACAACCTTGAATTTTTCGATGAAATCGAGTTCGGGATGAGCCTTGATCAGGCCTTTGCACATCTCGATAACAAAGGTTTCGGGGGTATTTATAATTTTTTTCATTATATCTCTCCTTTCTCTAAAATTGTCGAAAACTGAGGTTGCCCTCAGTTTCAACCTTTTTTTGTTAAATTAGCAGCAGCAGCAACCCTTGGCTTCGCTGCCGAGCTTGTCTGCTACAAGTATGGCTGCGGCAACCTGCTTGGCTGTTACGGGGAAGGGCATCGAATGAATGGACTCTTCCGGAATGCACGATTTTTCGGCTACCGCCATAAGCTCTTCGTCGGTGATGCTTTCTACGCCGATATCCTCAAGGCATACGGGAAGTCCTACGCTGAGGCAAAAATCAACGACTTCGTCAATCTCTTCCTGCGCCGCGTTCTCAAGCACGAGCTGAACCAGCGTTCCGAACGCCACTTTCTCGCCGTGGAACATCTTGTGGGTGCCTTCGAGCACGGTTAGTCCGTCATGGATGGCGTGCGCGGCGGCAAGACCGCCGCTCTCAAACCCCAGTCCCGAAAGAAGGATGTTGGCTTCGATTATTTCTTCAAGGGCGGGGGTAACCACATTGTTATCACACGCCGCTTTGGCTTTTACGCCTTGGGCGAGCAAGGTCTCATAGCACAGAGTGGCAAGAGCCATTGCTGTCTTTGTTCCCTTGGCGGGACCGGCAAAGCCTTCTCTGTATCCGCAGGGAAGTCCGGCGTTTACGTTGCTGTAGGATTCTTGCGTAGCGCGGGCTTCGAAATATGTCGAGAGGGCGTCGCCCATACCCGAAACGAGGAATCTGGTAGGAGCTTTGGCAATAATCGTTGTATCAATTAGCACGACGCTGGGATTTGCCTTGAAATAGGCATAATCGTCAAAGGCGCCGCCCGGTCTGTAAAGCACCGCCGAATGGCTGGTGGGCGCATCAGTCGCCGCTATCGTAGGAACGATAATAAGGTTGCTGCCCTTGGCAACGCACTTGGCGGTGTCGATGGCCTTTCCGCCGCCCAGACCAATCGTGCAGGCGCATTTGTTCTGCTTCGCTACTTCGGTAAGTCTGGCGACTTCCTCACGCGAGCACTCTCCGCCGAAATTGCTGGCAACCAATGTAATCTTGAATTTCGCAACCGTGGCGTCAAGCTTGTCCTGAACGCGTTTTACGTCGTCGGCATGCGCAATGAGTAGCGCGGACTTCCCGAAAGTCTTTACAAAATAACCCAAATTTAATAATTCATCTTCACCCTGAACGTATTTTGAGGGGCTGATAAATGCTTTTCTCATAAAAAAATTACTCCTTTATTAATTAGATTTTAATTACCTTTAATTATAGCCTAATGCTCAAAAAAAAACATTGGACAAATAAGCAAAGTTATGGTATTATTTTGTTGTACCATTTTGCACTTTGTACCTTTATTAACATATAACGGCGGATAATGGCGGATTTCCGAGCATTGCTTCTGCTTTCATTAATTGTTGCTTCTTGTCCGCCGGACAAAACACAACAATCGGAAACGCCCGCCCTTATAGTAAAAAAATAGAAAATGTGTATGAGGAGAAAGTATGCCCGAGAGAAGCCTGCTCTTGAAACAGTTGTTTGAGGTCGGAGACCTCCAAAAACTTCAGGACAAAATATCTTTTGCTACGGAAGTAGCTCTTATCACCGTAGATTTTACGGGCAAGCCCGTCTCCGCGCACAGCGGCTGCAACGAATTTTGCAAACGGGTTCGTGAGGATCCCGCCCTTCGGGAATTCTGCCAAAAATGCGATTCGCGCGGCGGACTCGAGGCGGCGCGCATTTCAAAGCCTTATATTTATCTCTGCCATATGGGTCTTGTGGACTTTGCCACGCCTGTGACACTGCAAGGCACCTATGTCGGCGCGGTTATGGCGGGTCAAATCCGCCTAAAAAACCCGGAACAGGCTCTTGAACGCGTAACCAACGCGTACAACGAGACAAAGCTGGAGGGCGCGCTCCTGAGCCTCTACAAAGCTCTTCCCGTCATGTCGCTTGACCGTATAGATGCGCTATCAAACATGATATTTTATATGTACAACTACGTCATAAAGGAAGCCTCCGAAAAGATTGACGGCAAGGCGTTTTCTGATGTTGCCTCGCACGAGTTGCCTGCGCATAAAAGCGCGCCCACTATCCAGCCTGCCATAAAATACATAAACGAAACCTTCCATAAAGAAATTCGGCTCGACGATTTGGCATCGTTGTGCGACGTCAGCCCCAGCTATTTCAGCAAGCTTTTCAAAAAGGTATTCAAAACAAACCTCTCAACCTACGTCAACGGCATGCGCATCGAAGCGGCAAAAACTCTGCTTGCCCGCACGAATAAGCCGGTAGGAGACATCTCGTATGAGGTTGGCTTTGAAGATTGCGGTTATTTCATAAAGATTTTTAAGAGGTTTGTCGGACTTACCCCCAACCTCTACCGCGAAAGCCGCCGCGAGCAGATATTGGGAGAATAGCCCTTTTTTCTTGTGCGATACGGCAAAAACGGCATTAAAAAAGGCGCTTCCCAAAAGGAAAGCGCCGTTCTTTTTACCTCCATAGAACAGACAAGACAGTAAAAATGAACTGTCAGGTTAATTATCTTTATACTCTCAACATTATTTGTAAGAGTGATTGGATAACGTATTATCCAACCCCGACTAAGTGTAAGGTCAACTGT
>JAQVME010000072.1 GCA_028703745.1 Clostridia bacterium | reverse complement strand
CCGTATTGCAAAAATTTGATTGACTTTTCAACAAAAATTTTATAATATTATACAGTCCGTGGGGATATGGCTCAGCTGGTAGAGCGGTGCGTTCGCAATGCACAGGCCAGCGGTTCGAATCCCCTTATCTCCACCACAAGCAAAAATGAGGGCTCAATGCCCTCTTTTTGTATGTCAAAAGCATATAGGGGATTCGAACGGGCAGGTAAGGCGAAGGCATAGTATGCCTTCGACCCTGCCCCGGCGTGATAGCGCAGGGCAACGGCAATCAATGCAAACCTCATACTCCCAGCCAAACTATGAATGAGAACAAAATAATAGCCCAAAGCGGAGCGAATCCCCTTATCTCCACCACGAGCAAGAAGAGGGCTTAATGCCCTCTTCTTGTATGTCAAACGCATATAGGGGATTCGAACGTGCGGAATAATTGACAGTCCCGCGGACGGTCAATCCGCACCGGCGTGATAGCGCAGAATAACGAAAATTATGTATGAGTATGCTGTTAAATATAAACAAGAACAAGACGCTCAGCTTGCGTTCAAGCGGAGCGAATCCCCCAGCGCTCGGGATGACATATTTTTTTACATATGAAACGAAAACCGAATTCCCATATTTCTTCGTTTTTACTTAGATAACGGCAAAATTTTGACTTGGCAGTTTAATTTGTTATTGATATAATATAATCAAATCTATGAGAAAAGAAGAGTGCGCTCAAAGAATTTGTTAATAATAAAACAAATTAGGGAGTTTTATTAAATAAATGAGTATCGGATACGCCTGTGTGGCTGTTGCTGTTCAAAACAGCGCTATGAAAAGCTGTACATTAAAGAACGCTACCACAGAGCGCCTGCTCTCTCTTGTCGAACACAATCTGTCCTCTTTAGAAAATCTCATTGATTACAACTCTGATAACGGCATCAAACTGTTTCGAATCTCCTCCGACATAATACCCTTCGGCTCGAGTTTGGCGGCGGAATTGCCTTGGAACGAAGTTTTCTCAAAAAAACTCGACTTGATAGGCAAAAAAATCGCTAAGGCACATATGCGCGTTTCAATGCATCCCGGTCAGTACACTGTGCTGAACTCAACCGACACTGCGACAGTCGAACGCTCAATAAAAGACCTAACTTATCATACAAAATTTTTGGACTCCCTAGGGCTGGATTCAAAACATAAACTCATACTTCACATGGGCGGAGCCTACGGCAATAAAACGCAAGCCAAAGAAAGGTTTGTATGCCATTACGGATATTTAGATAGCGCCGTCACGCGCCGTTTGGTGCTGGAAAACGACGATTCGTTGTTTAATATCTCCGATGTACTTGAGACCTCGGCAAATATAGCTATTCCCGCGGTATTCGACAACCTGCATAATCTTATAAACCCCGCGGATAAAACCGTTTCCGATAATGTCTGGATAAACTTGTGCGCTGAAACATGGACCCCTTTGGATGGCAAACAAAAGATACACTATTCGCAGCAAAGTCCGGACAAAAGACCCGGAGCGCATTCGGAATCTGTAGATATTGATACTTTCCAAAAATTCTTTCAGCAACTAAATTCAGATATAGATATTATGCTGGAAGTCAAAGACAAAAATATGTCGGCATTGAAATGTTTGAACTGTGTGTCAATAAGAGGTGTAAATGCACTCGAAGCCGAATGGGCGAGATATAAGTATCTCATCTTGGAAAGGTCTGCGCCGCTTTATCTCGCAATCCGCGAGCTGCTGCGTGACAAAAGCGTATACAACGCCATTGGAATGTACCGGATTATTGAAGAGGCTATGACTATGCCGCTCAAAGTAACAAATGCCGTCAATGCGGCGCAGCACGTATGGGGCTATTTCAAAGATATCGCCACCGAAAAAGAAAAAAAACGCTTCGCGCATCTGCTTACAAATATAAGTGAAGATGGTTTGCGCCGGATAAAAACCAATTTATTTCTGCTGGCAAAAAAATATCAGCAAGATTATCTCCTGAACGGATACTATTTTTATAAATAACGGACTATCTCAGCTTTTCCACTTGTCGACAGCTTTTTTGATTTGTTCGGCAAGCCTGCGCAACTCGCGGTTGGACATACCTTTGCTTTTGGCTATTGTTTCTTGAAGGTATCTTGCCGCGCCCTGCAATTCTGCATACGCCGGAGAGACTGCCCTGTCTTCGGCTGTACGCTTCTTCACCTGTTCTCCTTCAACGAGAACTCTGTTCGCCGCGAGGTCATAGACCTCCATAAGCTCGGGCGCGTGCGCCGCAAAGCCTCTGCTTCTTAATTCTGTGGCAAAAAGCTCTGTCACCTCTCTATCGCCATGCGTTACGAAGACGTGTCCCGGCATCGGAGCAAAATTCTCCGCAAAGGAGAGCAGATGTTCGCGGTCTGCATGAGAGGACATGCCCTCAATTTTTACTATCTCGGCGTTGACGGCTATTTCCTCACCCAGAACTTTGACTCTCTTTGCTCCGTCAAGCAGCCTTCTGCCCAGCGACTCGCCCGCCTGATAGCCGACGAACACCACGGCGCTTTCGGGCCGCCAAAGGTTGTGCTTCAAATGGTGCCGTATTCTGCCCGCATCACACATGCCTGAAGCGGAAATAATAACCTTCGGCGTCTTGATTTCGTTCAGCATTTTTGAATCTTCTCCGCTCTCTATTAATTCAAGTCCGGGGAATATAAACATTTCGTCGCCGCCATTTATTAAATCCAACGCATCCGCGTCAAGATATCCCAGTAAATCTCCCGAAAAAATCCTTGTTGCAGCTCTTGCCAGCGGGCTGTCAAGATAGACGTGGAAATCAGGGAAGCTTTTTACCATTTTACGGCTTTTCATCTCACGGATGAAATATAGCAGCTCCTGCGCTCGTCCCACGGCGAAAGCCGGAATGATGACGTTGCCGCCGCGGCTGAAAACCCTTTCAAAAACCTCGGCCAGCAACTTAGTATAGTCCTCCGGCATCTCGTGGCTGCGGTCGCCGTAGGTGCTTTCGGTGACTAAATAATCAGCCTCCCTAATAAGCTCGGGATTGCGGATTATCGGTTGATCGATATTTCCTAAGTCGCCCGTAAAAACAATTTTTTTTGTGACGCCGTTCTCGGTCGCCCAAAGCTCGATACAAGCTGAACCAAGCAGATGCCCTGCATCGGAAAAGCGAAAGCGCACTCCCTCGCAAAGCAGTATTTCTTGATTGTATTCGGCGGCTTTCAGCCTCTTCAGCGTTTCGTCGGCGTTTTGTATGGTATAAAGCGGTTCCACTTGCGGCCGTCCTGCCCTTTTGCTTTTTTGATTGTCCCATTCCGCGTCGCGTTCTTGTATATACGCCGAATCGGGCAACATTATGCCCAGCAACTTCGCAGTAAGCCTGGTGGCAAAAATCTGACCCGAATACCCGTTTTTTACTAGCAACGGCAGCCTGCCGGAATGATCAATATGCGCGTGGGTGACTATTACATAATCAATGTCTCTAGCATAAAAAGGCAATTCGTTACCGGTTACGTTGTCGTCTTGTCCCTGCTTGAGTCCGCAATCAATGAGAATTCTCTTGCCGTTTATTTCCAGACAATAGCAGCTTCCTGTTACCGCTCTCGCGGCTCCGTAAAAATACAACTTCATTTAATCTTTCCTTTTGTTTTTATTTATCGTTTTTGGCGCGTCTGCGACCAAGTTCTTCGAGTATGTCCTTTAGCTTTGCCTCCGTAAGGTCATAACCGTGCATAGGCAAAGCCTGAAGCGCGCAGCTTGCGGCAGGAATCAGAGTGATAAGTATAAGTAGCCCCAGAGTTATTCCGGGGTACTCAGCGGCAAAATTCACTGTCTGCCCGTCTGTTATGCGCTCTCCCAGCGCTTTTATTTGGGGCGTATAGTTTACTATGCTTAGTACGGTGAAATTTATACCCATCATTACAGCCGACGAGAGCTTCGCGGAGAAATTCAAACCGCTGAAAAATACGCCGTCTAGCCGCTTGCCTGTTTTGTGTTCCATATAGTCTATGCTGTCGGCTATCATCGTAGTAGGATAAACATTCGAGAAGCCCGTCAAAAAGCCGGCAAGAGCCATAAGAATACCTACCGGCCAGACGGTTTCATAACCGTTCAGCAAAAAGAATAGGAATATCGAGAGATAAGGTATAATGCTCAAATAACAGCTGATAAGCAGCACGCGTTTTTTTCCGAACTTTTTGCCTATCGCCGTACAGGTGCCCATCGAAATCAAGGTTCCTGCCATGTACGAGCCGCCGAGGATAATCAGCCATATAAAGAAGTTGCCACCGTCCGAAAGCACCCATTTGCAGAAATACAAACCTGCAGAAAGCACCATTCCCTTCGCCGCGCCCAGCACTATCGAGGACACGATCCGCACAAAGGGTTTGTTGGCAACCATTATTTTTATGTTTTCTTTGAAGCCGGTATCCCTCCTTTCCTCCGCCTGCTTAACGCGTTCGCGGACGTTGGGAAAAACCAGCTTGAAGCATAAGGTGGATATTATGGTAAGCGCGCTGACGCCCAGTAGGAAGCCTTGCTGAGAAGAATAATAGCCCTCAAAGCCCGGTTTGCCGGTATGCGCAAACAATCCAAGGTCAAGCTGCGCAAATACATTGACGATAGGTTCGAAGGCTATAACGATAGCCGCCGAGAAGCTACCGACAATACGCGCATAGGAAATAAGTTTTGCGCGCTTTTCTTCCTCCGGCGTAATGAGCGAGGTCATTCCCCAAAGCGGAATATCACAAAGCGTATAGAGCGTCTCCCAAATCAGCCAGCTTATGATGACATAAATGATTTTTAGCGCCGCAGGAATGCCGGCTATGGGCATAAACAGCAGTATAGTAGATATTCCTATAAGTATGGGGGCATATTTCAAATACGGTCTACACTTGCCCCAGCGTGTATGTGTTTTGTCAACGACTGTGCCCATAATTATGTCGTTGATGCCGTCCCAAACTCTGGTGATGACGGTTATGAATACCAATGCGAGGGTATGTACGCCTATGACGTCGGTATAAAAAACGCTGAGGTATGAGCCTACAAGACCGTAAATTATGTTTTGTCCGAACATACCTGCAAGGAAATAATTGCGCTCGCGTTTGCTGTAGCCGCCGATATCCTTTTCGGCGCGGGGGAAGGACCACAATAGCAGTTTCTTTAAGTTCATATCTTCTCCTATGGCAGATTGCCTTTATATATAAAGCATAGCAATAGTTATCACAAAAAGTCCCGCATATCAATAAGCCGTTTTTTCCCAAAAGCGTGCCGCGCACCTTATTTTACATTACATTTTTTATAATGTCTGCCGTTCCGATACAATATACATAAACAGAAAGGGAGAAATAGATGTTTGCCGCCATTCTGTTTATCTTGACCTACGCGCTGTTGTTGCTTTTCCCGAAAAATAAGGCTCATATCGCGCTAAGCTCTGCCATTGTATTTGTTGCTTCGGGCATACTGCCCGCCCACAAGGTCTTTTCTGCCGTAGACTGGAACGTGCTGATGACGATTGGCGGCACAATGGGGCTTGTATCATTGTTCATTGCCTCGAAAATGCCGGCGTTAATCGCCGACCTTATAATAAAAAAAATGCCCGACGTGCGTTGGGCAATCATATCGCTTACACTGTTTGCCGGGCTTATTTCGGCGTTCATAGACAACGTTGCCACCGTACTTATAGTTGCGCCCGTAGCAATAAACATATCAAAGAAGCTGGGCATTTCCCCCGTAAAAAGCATTATTTGCATAGCAATTTCTTCGAACCTGCAAGGCGCCGCCACTCTTGTCGGCGATACCACCTCGATACTGCTGGGCGGTTATGCCGGGCTTGATTTCCTTGATTTCTTCTTTTACCGCGGGCATATGGGCATGTTTTGGGCGGTGCAAACAGGCGCGCTCGCCGCCTCCATCACTCTGCTGTGGCTCTTTCGCAAGGACCGCCAAAAAATATCCGTAGACACGCTGACAAGGGTCAAGGATTATTTCCCTACCGCCTTGCTCGGGGGTATGATATTATTGCTTATTTTCGCTTCGTTTAGTCCGTACAAACTGCGTATGGGTCAGCTTGACATAACCAACGGCGCAATTTGCTTAACGCTGTTTATTGTCGGTTTGGTTCGGGAAATAATAAAGAGCAGGCGGCTTTGCGTGGTGAAAAGTTCGCTGAAAGAAATTGATTTTTTCACCCTCTCGTTGCTCGGCGGACTTTTCATAATAATTGCAGGTATATCTGAAGCCGGTGTAATAGAAAAAATAAGCGGCTTCTTTGTCAAAGTCAGCAACAATGATGTTTTTGTAATTTACACTATTCTGGTATGGGCGTCGGTGCTATTGTCAGCTTTTATTGATAATATTCCTTATGTTGCCACAATGCTGCCCGTCGCGCAGGGCATAGCGGCAATTATGTGCATTGACCCCACTATACTCTATTTCGGTCTGCTTTCAGGCGCCACCTTGGGCGGCAATCTCACTCCGATAGGCGCTTCGGCGAACATAACTGCGCTGGGCATTCTCCGTAAAAACGGCTATGAGGTCAAAGCCGGAGAATTTATGAAAATAAGCGTACCCTTCACCGCCGCCGCCGTTACCGTCGGATATTTGTTGATATGGCTGATTTGGGCATAACGGTAAATGAGCGCAAAAAACGCCTCGATACGTTCGTGGCGGGCTAGTCTTGTTATTATTCAAAAAATATAATCTGTGGTGATATAGTTTACGCCCAGTTCGAGACATCTCTTGACGCTTCTTTTGTCATTTACGGTATAGACGTTTATCTCCGCGCCTTTGTCCTTGGCTGCCGCCGCAAGACGGGGTGAAAGTATGAAATAATTTACTCCGACGGCTGCGCCGCTGTCGACGGTTCTGCGAGCTTTGTTGGCGTTGGCTGTCAGCCGCATG
>JAQVME010000071.1 GCA_028703745.1 Clostridia bacterium | reverse complement strand
CGGTATAGCCATGGATTACGCCATATTTTTTATGCACACCTACAACGAGTTGCGACGGGAGACGGACGCAGTTTCGGCGGCAAAAAGGGCTTTGCCAAGAATTCTTACGACCATTCTCGCAAGCAGTTTGACTACCATCGGTGGATTTTCAGCGCTAATATTTATGGAGTTTGAAATAGGCATAGACCTTGCGCAGGTAATAATAAAAGGTATTCTTATGTCGCTTGCCTCGGTGATTTTCCTTCAGCCTGCGCTGTTAATTATTTTTGACAAAGCCCTGCGCCGAACTTCTCACAAACCACTGCATATAAATGTAGACAGGATATCCCGTTTTTCGGTGGCTAAAAGGTGGATATTTATGCTTGCGGCGCTGCTGCTCATCGTGCCGGCGTATTTAGCTCAGAACAACGTCAAGTTCAGCTACCTGAAGATATACGATCAGCCCGAAACTATGAACGCGCAACAAAAAAGAGCGGTCAAACTGGGCAATCAAGTAATCACGGCGGTGCCCTTGCAGACAAAGACCGGCGGACAGAGCGACTATATTGCCGAACTGCTCGAGGATGAAAAAATAGGTAGCGTCATCGGCGCGTATTCTGCTATCAACATGGACGAACAAGCGCTTGCCGGACTTCTGAACGTGCTGGTCAGCGAGGATAGCGAAGATGAAATGCTCAGGGCGCTTTCCACGCTTTTCAGGAAGGTGGACGGCAGATGGTATACGCTGTATCTGATAGAAATTGAAGGCGACACCGAGGACGAGGATGCTTTCCTAACGCATTCGCACCTTGTCAATACGACGAACAAATATTTCGACGAGAATTATCCTTTGGGTATCCTTACGGGCGTAAACGATATGGCAAATGTCACTCCTCGAGACTTTTTGAGAGTTACACTTGTATCCATTGGCATTATACTGCTGATCATGTCGCTACTGCTGAAATCTTTCCGCAAATCGATTATTATGGTGTTGCTAATAGAGCTTGCAATATGGTTGAATATCAGTCTGCATTACGTCTTTGGCAAAAGCATAAACTTTATGGTGTATATAATAATAAGTTCCGTACAGCTGGGCTGCACCGTGGACTACGCCATACTGCTTTCTACACGGTTCGAGGAGATGAAGCAGAAGTACTCCGATGTCAAGGAGGCGGCGGCAAGGGCATCGGCATCTGCCTTTCCGGCGATAACCACCAGCGTTGCTATGATATTTGCTACATGTTTCACCATTACGCTGATATCGGAGAATCTTTTAGTAAAAGAAATGGCGTGGGTACTTGCAAAAGGCGCCATTATCAGTTATATTATAGTCGTAACGGTTTTGCCGGGACTGCTTGTTTTTTTCAAAAAAATAGTACCAATAAAAGAAGAAATACAAAATATATCACGGCACTTGAAGAAAAAGAAATAAATTATGAGAAGGGGATAGCATGAAAAAAATTAGCGCCTTAATTGTAAAATTCAAGTGGCTTATTGTTATTTTTACTATAATAATTGTTGCGCTTTCGTCCGTCGGCATAGTAACGCTTATGAGAGACGGCAGAATAAATTCCGATATGATTAGCTATTTGTCCGATGAGTTCGAAATGACCAAAGGTCTGAACTTTTTGCGTCAGAATTTTGGCATAAACGCCGACGCGCTGGTCGTAGTCGAAGGCGATGTTGCTGACGAAGGTCTTCGCCAAAGCGTGCAAAGAATTAAGAATTTTGAAGGAATAAGTCAGTTCATTTGGGTGGAGGACGTCGAGGAAATGGAGGGCTTTTCCGAATACGCCCAGTTTCTCGGCGACGACGTCACCATAAATACCGACGGACTCGAGGCTTTTTTGAAACATTCCATCGAAGGCAGTGGCAAATATAATTATGTGCTGCTCATACTTATGGATTATTCGCCGTCGACGAAGGAGGCAAACGCTCTTTACGACGACATTCTTTCCGAACTGGGCGACCGCCCTTATGCCACATCAGGTATGACTGCCACCTCAAAAATAATGATGGAGGACACGCTCCGTGAACTTCCCGTTTATTTGATTTATGCAGGTATAGCGCTTGTTTTGGTGTTGCTTCTTGTCACAAAGTCGTTCATAGAGCCGCTTATTTTGCTGGTTTCGCTCGGAGTATCCGTGCTTGTCAATTTGGGCTCGAATATGGTGTTTCCCTCGATTTCCATAATCAGCTTTGCGCTTTCAAGCGTGCTGCAGCTTGCGCTGACTATGGATTATGCCATATTTTATATGCATATATATCGCCAAAAACGTCTTGCCGCAGACAAAATTGAGGCAACCAAGAAAGCCATACCCTCTGTTGCCTCGTCGATTATTGCAAGCGCGCTTACCACCATGGGCGGCTTTGCCGCGCTGTTTTTTATGAAATTCCAGCTGGGCGCCGACCTTGCTATGGTGCTGATGAAGGGCGTTTTATTATCGCTCGTCACCGTTCTGGTGCTTCAGCCTGTTTTTGTTCTGCTTTTTGACAAATTGTTACTCAGGACGGAGCATAAGGAACTAAAACTCAACGTCAAGCCCGTGGCAAAGCTTGCCTCAAAATTCGGTTTGGTGCTCATCATTGCAGCGCTGGCGGCGGTTGCGCCGCTATATATCGGGCAGAGCAAGCTCGAATACAGCTATTTTGAAACCTATAGTTCAGAAATAACTACGCCTCAACAGCAACTTGCCTATGAGCTTGGCAACCAGATGATAATCGCCGTGCCGCTAGAAACAAAGAACGGCAAATCGCATCAAGACTTCATCGCGGAGCTTTCGTCTGACGAGAAGGTCAGCGGTGTTATGAGCGCGTTTTCCGCCATAAACATTTCCGGCGAACAAATGAGTGAGCTGCTCGACCATCCGGTATATAGCCATTTTTTCAATAGCAATATGGCCGGCTCGTATTTCAAGAAGGTGGATATGAACGGCGCGCAGACTTGGTACACGCTGTATACGCTCGCCATTAAGGGCAGTACAGAGGACGCGGCCGCCATAAGTTCATATGCCAATATCTCGCAAATAGTCGACAATTATTTTGAGAATTCCTATTCTTCAGGTATGCTTGTCGGCGTCAACGATATGAAATCCGTCACCCCCACAGATTTTCTCGTAGTGACACTCATTTCCGTAGCCGTCATACTTGTAATTCTTATGGCAATTTTCCGTTCGATAAGGAAAGGACTTCTTCTCATCTTTATTATTGAGCTTGGAATATGGCTCAATCTGACGATTTCATTCCTTTTCGGACAGCACCTCAATTTTATGATTTATATTATGATAAGCTCAATACAACTGGGCTGTATGGTGGACTATGCCATACTCGTCGCCAATAGGTTCGAGGAAATCAAATGGCAGTTCACAAAGGCGAGGGATGCGGCGGTTGCGGCAACGACCCAAACCTTTCCTGCCGTTGCTGCCAGCGCGGCAGTTATTATTGCGGCATGTATGTCGATGTATTTTGTCAGCGACAATTTAATAATAAAACAGCTCACGGGTATGCTTGCCCGCGGCGCGGTCATCAGCCTCGTGCTGATTTTGACATTGCAGACCGCCATTATGCCCTATTTCCGCAGAGTTAAGACTTATCGGGAGATGTTTGCGCAACTTGGATATATTATCGAAAAAAGAAATGAGAGAATCCGCCTCCGTATCAGTGAAAACAACGAGAGAACGCGTCAGCGCATAAGAAATAACAACGAAAAAGCAAGGGCGCGTTTTCAAGCCAACAACGAACGAATCCGCCAAAACAACCTACGTATTCGCCTCAATATAAAGAATAACAACGCCCTTATCCGCAAGCGGGTAAGAGAAAACAACGAAAAAATAAGGAAATTTTTTAAGGCTGCCTTTGGCAGAAATACATGAATAAACGATAAACGAAAAACTAAAAACGAAAAAGCATGGATGGAGATTTCTCCACTACAGTCGAAATGACATGCGTTAACGAACAATTTAAGGATTCAATCATATTTTCATAACTCTATAAAAAAAAGAATTAAGGACATACGCCTCAATTCTTTTTTTATGAAAACCGCAGAATTTCTATATACGGTTTTTAATACATGTCTCCCATGCCGGGCGCGCCGCCTGCCATAGGCATAGGGGGCTGGGGAATATCCGCAACAAGCGCTTCCGTGGTAATAAGCGTCGCCGCAACGCTGGCGGCGTTCTGGAGAGCCGAACGGGTGACCTTCGTGGGATCGATTATGCCTGCTTCCAACATGTCGCAGAAGATGTCCTTCGTCGCGTCGTAGCCTTGATTGGGGATATTGTCCGTGAGGATTTTGTTGACGATAACGCCTCCGTCGACGCCGCAATTCGCAGCTATCTGCCGAATAGGGGATTCAAGCGCCTTTATTACCATAAGTGCGCCGGTCTTTTCGTCGCCTGACATTTTTTCGATGGAGCTTCTCAGTCTTGATACTATAGAAAGCAAGGCTATTCCGCCGCCGGGCACAACGCCTTCTTCTACGGCAGCGCGGGTGGCCGCGAGGGCGTCCTCTATTCTCAACTTCATATCCTTCATCTCTACCTCTGTAGCGGCGCCGACATTTATTACGGCTACGCCTCCGGCAAGCTTTGCTAGGCGCTCTTGAAGCTTCTCTCTGTCATAATCGCTGGTGGTTTCGGATATTTGCATTTTTATTGATTTTATGCGATTCTGGATTTCGGAAGGGTCGCCGTTGCCTCCGATAACGGTGGTGTTGTCCTTGTCAACCTTGACTAGCTTTGCTTTACCGAGCTGAGCAAGCGTGGCGTCCTTGAGTTCCAGACCTGTTTCCTCGCTTATGACGGTGCCGCCCGTCAATACGGCAATATCCTGAAGCATTGCCTTTCTTCTGTCACCGAAGCCGGGAGCCTTGACAGCAACACAGTTGAACACGCCCTTGAGTTTGTTTACTACGAGGGTGGCGAGAGCCTCGCCCTCGATGTCCTCCGCTATGATGAGTAGCTTCATGGCGTTCTTGAGTACTTGCTCGAGTACGGGCAGAATCTCCTGAATGGAGCTTATTTTTTTGTCGGTGATTAATATCACGGGATTGTCCAATTCGGCTTCCATTTTATCGGTATTGGTTACCATATATGAACTTATATAGCCGCGATCGAACTGCATGCCTTCGACTACCGTAAGCTCTGTCTTCATGGATTTTGATTCGTCAACGGTGATAACGCCATCCTTGCCAACCTTCTCCATTGCTTCGGAAATAAGGCTGCCTACGTTTTCGTCACCTGCGGAATTGCTGGCAACCGAGGCTATCTCGTGCTTGTCTTTGATGGGCATAGAAATGTTCCTAAGTTCCTCAACGGCCATTTCTGCAGTCTTGATGATACCTCTGCGCAGAGCCATAGGGTTGGCTCCGGCGGCTACGTTCTTGATCCCTTCTTTGATTATTGCCTGAGCCAGTACGGCGGCTGTTGTCGTGCCGTCGCCGGCTACGTCGTTGGTCTTTGTGGAGACCTCTTTTATTAGCTGCGCGCCCATATTTTCGAAGGCGTCCTCAAGCTCGATTTCTTTGGCGATAGTCACGCCGTCATTGGTTATGAGGGGAGAGCCGAATTTCTTTTCGAGCACTACGTTGCGGCCTTTGGGGCCGAGAGTAAGTTTTACGGTGTTTGCAAGCACGTCGGCGCCTCTTTCAAGAGCCTTTCTTGCGTCTTCTGCGTATTTGAATTGTTTTGCCATAAATATATGCCTCCTTATTCTGTTACTATTGCTAATACGTCGCTTTGTCTGATTATGGTTACGTTTTCTTCGTCGATCTTGAATTCGGAACCGGCGTATTTTGAATAGAGAATTATGTCTCCGGTTTTGACCTGCATTTTTATTTCTTTGCCGTCAATTATGCCGCCCGGTCCCACCGCGATTACTTCCGCCATCTGTGGCTTCTCCTTGGCTGCGCCCGGAAGAACTATGCCGCTGGCTGTCTTTTCTACGGCTTCAACCTGTTTCAAAACAATTTTGTCAAACAATGGTTTTAGTTTCATTCTTTTACCTCCTGTATGTTTTCTTAAATTATTGTCAATTATTTTAGCACTCATAAGTCGGGAGTGCCAACGAAAATGATTATATCATCAGGTTATTTTTTTTACAAGCGTTTTCAAAGAGATTTTTTGAAAATATTGTAGAATTATGGCGTAAGGCTTTATAAATATATTTAGAAATAATTACTTTTTCGTCTATTCTTTTCGAAACGTGCCACCTCATACTATGACGGTATGGTTTAAGGCTGACTTAAGTAATGGGCGCAATATTTTTTTACCGATATATTACCTCTTGTCTTATTGACAAAAGACTGTTTTAATAATAATATAATAGTAGATAACTGTGCCCGGGCAATTCCGAACCGGATGACCGCAAAATTACAGTTATTTTAGGAGAAATTATGTTTGTAGGCAAATCGCAAAAAACATCAAAAAAGTTCGTCAGGCTGTTTTTGCTTATTATCATTGTATCACTTGCGTGTTGCATTGCTTTTTCCGCGTCTTCGGCGCGGCAGGGAGAACAAGCGCAGGCGTTGACCTCAACCGGAGTTACGATGCTGTCCACGGGCAACGGACTTGTTTATGGCGACAACCCGCTGCGGTTGACCAATGTGACTCCGCGTTCGCTTCCGGGCGATTCTGCCAGCGAGGGCTCACAAAAAGATTTGAACATTACCCAAACCTCTCCTAACGATTTTTATATTTCCGGCAATATCTCCGTAAACGAAGGCGTCGCAGGCTTTTTGGGCTCTGCCGGTCATTCAAGCAGCGCTTATATCAACAATCAAGGCAGTTCTCTGGCGTTTGCTTCTTATCCGAAGACTCTTGAATCGAATATCGCCATGTCGACACGAATCGGTGTGTCGAGCAGCCTTATTGCGGCTATACGCGACCCTATGCTTACTGTAACGGCGAACGCGTATTTTGTA
>JAQVME010000070.1 GCA_028703745.1 Clostridia bacterium | reverse complement strand
CAAGCGAGGACGAAAGGTCGAATATCACGTTTGAATGGCTTTACAACGGAGAGGCTCTTGACAGCGGCGCCAACCCGTACATAACCAACGCAGGATTGTATGTGGTTTCTGCCGACTTTCCCGGCAACGAGTTCGTACACCAATACACCCATCAGCTGAATATCACTATAGCTAAGGCGGCTTTGCCGTCGCCTGACTTTTACGGCACGGGCGGTATTCACGGCGTGCATACTCCGTATATTTATAACGGCGAGGACTACGATTATACACAAATAAAAGCCTTCAATCTCGACGGAATCGGTATAACCGCCGAAAATTACAGCTACACGCTTTGGCGCATGGCTACACCGGTGTCATACATAAGAAATGTCGGTTATTATACCGTTTTGTTGACTATCGGCAGTACCAACTATACTTCGTACAGCGGAGAGGCTGCCGTGCAGGTGGCAAAAGCCGATTTGAATATAATAATGCACGCAAAAAGCGTTGATTATCTCGCAGAGGCGCCCCTTTTTACTTTCGGTATCGAGGCGCAGACCAATCCCGGAGCCACGCTCAGCGACCAACAAACCACCAACGATAACGCTCTTGCCGCGATTCAAGGCGCGGGTGGCGCGGCTACCTGCGCATACGCCGCAGGCGAAAATGCCGGCAGCTATGCCATTTCTTTCAACGTTGCGTTGACAAACTATAACGTCACGGTGACGGGGGCGGCTCTCACTGTCAATCCCATTGCTCTGCCGACGGACGGCATAGTATTCGAGGACACACAAAGCGTTTACGAGGGGCAAACAATCGCCGTAGCGGCGCAGATTTCCGACCCCCAAATCACCGCCGTATATACAAATAACGCAAACAGAAACGTTGGTATCTACACAGTTAGGGGAGTTTTTTCCAAACCCAATTATAACGATTACACAAAAGATATAACGCTGACGATTACGTCGGCGCCGCTTGTTATCAAGCCGCTGGATACGCAAATTGTGTACGGTTCGGCGCCGCCGCAATATACGCTGGACGAAATAGCGTTGAGAGGCGGTGACACCGCTGCCGTACTAGTCGGACAGGCGGTTTTTGAAGGCGTATACGTCACAGGCGACGTTGCGGGCGTATATGATATTTTCGTCAGCGGACTTGCCGCCGACAATTACACCATAACCTTCGAAAAGGGTGCGCTAACCGTTGCCAAGGCGCCGATGACGGGTATCTTCAGTTATAGCGGCATCTCTCACACTTATGACGGACAGCCAAAGACCCACCCAATTGACCTTCTGGGATATGAAGTAAACGTCATATATACATATTATCTCGGCGCGCAGCTGCTGCCCGGCGCACCCACAGATAGCGGCATTTATTCTGTTATTGCCTACGTGAACGCCATAAACTCCAATTACGCAAACACACAATTTATGGCGCAGATGACCATAAATACTGCCGATATAGCCATATATTTTCAAGCAGAATATACCCTGCAATATGACGGAGAGGCACATAATGTCGGCTACGAGGGAGAACTGCCCTCGCCCGAAACCTGGACAGTTGTGCAGACGGGAAAGAATGTTCAGAATCAGCAGTTTTCGTCTTTCGAGAACGCAGGTCGCTACAACGTAACGACGGTATTTTCAGGCAATCCGAACTACAACGCAAAAACGCTGACGACTGTGCTAATCATTACTAAAAGACAGCTTACGCTGGAAATTACTTCAGGCGCAGTCTACAACAAGACCAACCAGACGCCCGAATACAGCATTATCGGGAGTATGGTAGACGGCGATAACGTCGGCATAAGCTGGAAGTACAGTATGTTGGGTTACGGCTATGAATACGCCGTGAGCAGCGTCACCAACGCAGGCAGCTATACGACTTATCCCGTATCAATAAGCGGCAATTATTTTATCAGCGGCAATCCCGTATTCACTATACAAAAGATGCAGGTTGCGTATGCGCCGAATTATGTCGAATATGTCTATGGCGATTATATTGATTTTGTCTATTCCAGCAGGAGTTTCACGTCGGGAAGAACCTCTCTCGTGCATCGCGGATTTTATGTGTATGAAACTAACGAGAGCGTTGACGTCGAGTACTACTACGCAGGTCCAAATGTGGGTGTTTATAACGTTACCGCCGTCAAGGATACGGCGAACTACGATTTCTCTATTCCCGAGGGCACGGGAGCTAACAGGGTCAGGGTGCTTACAAGACCGCTTACCCATTTTTGGAGCGACAGCAGTATGACAGTCGTTTATAACGGCGCCCTGCAACAGCCTTTTACCGTGGATATCGGCAATGTCATTTCGGGAGAGAGCGTATCGACACAAATAAGATCCGACGGCAACCTAAAAGATGTGGGCGATTACTTACTATGGGTAGAACTTTTGTTCGCGCCAAATTATCAGCTGGATTCCACGACGGTTGCATTGGAGATAGTCAAGGCTCCGCTAACAATACGCGCCAACGACAAAAATGTAGTCCGTGGCACCGAAAACGTCAATTATTCTGCTAGCGTAGAGGGTCTTCAAGGTACGGACACGTTGTCGTCTATGGGTCGTCAACTTGTTTACAATTGTGTGTATTTGCCGTCTACCCCCGTGGGCTTGACGTTGCCGATTGCTATCACGGTTTTTCAACTGCCCAATTACGAAATTACCTTTATTACGGGCACGCTGACAGTGCTGGCAAACCAGTATCCGCCCGTTGCTATGGCAAATAAGACCTTCGTTTATGACGGCAATATGAAGGCGCTTACGCTCAACCAGTCGTTGCCTCCGGGCGCCACGGTTTCGTTCCAAAACAATTACAAAACCGCTGTCGGGATCTATAACGTTGTAGCTACTGTGATATTCCCCAACGGCTTTTTCCAGACGCTGGCGGCAACGCTTGTTATTACCAAAGCTACGCCTGTTTTGTTTGTGGAAGATATAGTAATACCCTATTCTATCGTTGCAAAATTAAAAAATAATGATATAATAGGAGTAGCCATGCTGAACGAAAATGAGGTCGCAGGCTCTTTTGCGTGGTCAGGCGATACCTCATTGAAGCGCGACATAAACGAATATCAGGTCATATTCACTCCGACGGACGCCCATAATTTCAATACGGCTTCGGCAACGCTGAACGTAAACGGCAAGCCGGTGAGGGAAGAGGCGCTTGCGTTTGATACAGAGTCGGTCATAATTTCCGAAAACAGTATCTTTCTCACGGAAGCCACCAACCTTACTCTTTCGGAAGAATACGCCGACGCAGAGCTGTATCTCGACGGTCAGGAAGTCAACTTTATAACGCTGGCGGCGACGGGCGAGTACAAAATAGAAATAAAATACGGCGGCAACCTCGTCTATTCAAAAACCTTCAACGTTACGATGAAGACGGAAGATGAGGACGACCCCGTTATTCCTCCAGGCGAGGGTGTGTTCGAAATAAGCGGCGGCGCTTTCGAAGAAAACGGCATTATCCGAGTAGAAGAGGGAGGATGCATCATACGTTTGAAGGAAGGCTACGAGAGTATGCGGCTATTTCAAGACAACAGCCCCGTATCCTTTATTGTGCTTAACGGCAGCGAGCGTTCCGTTAAGATACAAGTGGTCTATGACAACATACTCGTCTATTCTCGAAGCTTCAACGTGGCGGCTCCGCCCGAAGAAGAGCCCGAGCAGCCCCCAACGGATAACCTGCTTTGGTTGAAGGTGGTTGGAGGAGTAGTAGGCGGCTTAGCGCTGTCGGTAGGTTTGTTTTTTGTCATAAGAAAACTAATAATAAAACGCAAAAAAGTTTATAACCCTTACGACGCAGTAGAAAAGAAAAATAATAAGAAAAAGAAAAAATTAAAGTAGAGGACGGTTTTATTTATGAAAATGCACAGAATCGGCAAAATCAAGAGAGTGTTATTAATGGCGGCAGTGCTGGTGATTATGCTTCTTGCGCTATCCTCCTGTAACCCCGCCGGGAACGAACCCGTTGTTGCCCCGAAGCTTGACATTACCTCCCCGCCGAGGATAGAAAGGATAAATCCCGACTATTTCAATTACGAAACCAACAAGAACGAGGTCTATAAGGATACCGAGGAAGGCGTGGTTATGCCCGTGACTTCGGGCGAAAAGGTGTATATTGTCATCGACTATGTCAACCCAAGCAATTTGAAAATAAACAAGGTGCAGTTGACGGGAGACGGACAGCAGTTTGAGATACTTTCTAAGGACTTTCAAGAAGGCTCCGATTCGAATCAGACCAAAATCGAGTTTGAAATAGGCGCCGGCGAGGGTCCCGCTACCTATACTATTTCAAAGATATATTACAATCTCGGCGGGCAGGTCTTGTCGATGACGCTCAATCAGGATTATGTTGATTTAGACGTGGTCGTAGATCCGCAATTCAGGCTCAAGCTGGATTTTCAGAATTATGACGCCAGAACCGAAACCGGCGGCGAATCAAAAACCATCGATATCGTTTACGACCAATCCTTGAGCGAAATAATTCCTTCTCTAAGCAACCAAAGCACTCACGAGAACACCCCCACAAAACAGGGCGGCTGGTCGTTTAGGGGTTATTACACCTTGCCCGGCGGCGAGGGTTCACCAATAAATAACACCGCAAGTTATTATTTTTGGCAGAACGTAACACTTTACGCATATTATGAAAGGTTGTATGAGTTCACCCTTTCAAACGCCACCTATCCCATAACCTACAAAGAAGACGGCGAAACAAAGACCTATACAAAATTCGCCACCATAACCAAAAAGACATCTGCGGGCGACGCGCAGGAAGTTCTTGAGATATTCGATACCATTGCCGACGATAACGGAGTATATCCCATTGTGGCTATAGGCGACAGCGCATTCGACAAGACCTTCACGCTAAGAACGCTGAAAATCGGCAAACACGTAAAAACCATTGGCAAGTACGCCTTCGAAAGCAGCAAGGTGATTAACGTTGAGTTCCACCCCCTAGGCGCGCTTGAAAAGATAGATGAAAGGGCTTTTATGGGCACCTTGAATTTAGGCACGGGCACGGCAGGCTTCACTCTGCCCGCTACGGTAAAATTCCTTGGTGACAGGTGCTTTGATTCGAGTGGCTGGGGAAAGACGATGGCGCGCGGCGAAACACAGGTCGGCACGAAACTCATTATATACCCCGAAATGACGCATATAGGTAACTGGTGCTTTGTTGGCACCAGATTCACCGAGGTAATATTTATGCCGGGTGTGAAATTCAAGGTTGACGCGGTATCCGGCACCAACTACACGGAAGAGATAGGCGGCGAGTCCGTTACGGCAGACAGCGACTATTATCTCGGCTGGTGTCTGTTCAAGAGCACGGAATCCATAAAAAAGTTCAGCACGCTTTCTGATGGCGACGTTGCCAACGGTCTGGAAATAATCCCGGATGGAATGCTCGATATAAAAAGCTACGGCGATGAGCAAAACGTCGGACTTACCTACCTAAACCTGGCGGAGGGACTCAAGAAGATAGGAAAGGGCGCCTTCCACTACCAGAAGCTTCTTACTTCGGTAACCTTGCCCGATACGCTGGAGGATTTGGGCGGTGACAATGCCCTCAATGGACCGGGTCAAGTATTCCTTAACACTAAGGAAAAATCAGAGTACGGCGCCTTTGCCGAATGCTCATCTTTAGCTACTGTGAACTTCAAAGATGGCGACGGAAGCCAATTGAAGGTTATTGGCGCGTCGGCTTTCTACAACAACAGGGTGCTTAGAAGCTTTGAGATTAAGTCAAAAATACTCGAATTTTACGGCGACGGACCATTCCAAGGCTGTGACATGCTGACGGAGGTATATTTCGGAAACGATAACCAAACTATAGTACCTCAACCTCTCAACTATCAAAGAGGGTTCCCGTCGTTCCGCGACCCCGAAGCAGATTTCTTCTATTCTATGCAATCCTTCAAAGTATTTGTGAATGATATTATAGTCGACGAAATCAGGGTATCTCTGCTTATAGGAGCGTCTGATGTAATATCGAGGAGTCTGCCGGTATATTCTTACGACATGATAAAAAACTTTGATAATGGCAAGAGGGCGGTGCTGGAAGAAATCGCTATCAGCGGCAGACAGGGCTGGTCAATGGGATATTATCTCGGGGAGGAGAAGGATATCAGACTGCCCGACGGGTTCGATGGTATAGACATTCTCAAAATAGGTTCATATGCTTTCAATGCCGACATAGAGACAGTGCAATTGCCCGAAAATATTATGATAATTGCCGCGTACGCCTTCAGTGGCTGCAAGAACCTTAGAGAAGTCATATACGGCAATATCGACCCCATAATGGGACAAAGCGGTAGAGACACGCTGCAAGAAATAGGCAACAATGCATTCTTCAACACAGCCATCACTTCGTTCACCGGGGGTATTAACCTCAAGCTGATAGACAAGGAGGCATTCTATTCCTGCAAAGAACTTGTGTGGGTAGACCTCAAACTGTGCAAAGACTCCGGCTTCAAAATAGACACAGGAGTTTTCAACCGATGCTCTAAGCTTAAATATGTCAGGCTACCCACCTCCTACAACAGGATGGCAGATGCGACCTTTGCAAATTGCACAGCCTTGAAGTATATGGTATTAGAAAATAGCAATCCTTTGTCTACGATGTTTGGCGATATTACTACGCAGTTCCAGAGTGGAATATCTTCGAATTTCATTGACGTTTATGTTCCTTCGGAGGCGGCAATAGATAACTACTCCGGACTGGAGAATCTGCCTCTTGTCCTGAAAAACTGATTCATTTACGACGAAACAGACTCCAGCCCCGACCCCGAGAAGTTCCTGTCAATAGCGTAAGAAGATTACTATCATTGCTTCCATCGCCATAAAGAAAATGCGTGGAATGCATATAATATAAGAGGAGAAAATTTATGTGCGGCATCATCGGCTATACCGGAAAAAAACAAGCTACTGAAATAATCATCAAGGGGCTGAAAAGCCTTGAATA
>JAQVME010000069.1 GCA_028703745.1 Clostridia bacterium | reverse complement strand
CTTGTCAAGCTCACAAAGCGAGCTTCCCACTCCGTAGCCCTGCGCAACATAGAAGGTGTACGCCATAGCGCCCCCGATAATAAGCCCGTCCACCTTGTCAAGGAGGTTGTTGATAACGCCTATCTTGTCCGAAACCTTAGCTCCGCCGAGAATCGCTATGAAAGGCCTTGCCGGGTTCTCCAGCGCGCCGCCCATAATCTCAAGCTCCTTTTTGATTAGGAAGCCTGCCACGGCAACCTCGCAAAGTCCGTACTCTGCAATACCCGCCGTAGAGGCGTGCGCTCTGTGCGCCGTGCCGAAGGCGTCATTGACATAGATTTCGCAATACTTACTCAGCGCCTGACAAAAAGCCTTGTCGTTCTTTTCTTCTTCCTTGTGGAAGCGGAGATTCTCCAAAAGCACACATTCGCCTTCCTTGCAGGCGGCAACCTTATTCTTTGCATCGTCGCCGATTATGTCCGTTGCAAAGGCAACCTTGTTGCCCAGCAATTCGTTGAGCCTGTTTGCTACGGGTCTCAAAGAATATTTCATATTGAATTCGCCCTTGGGTCTGCCGAGGTGCGAGCAAAGTATAACCTTTGCGCCGTTTTCCATCAAATACTTGATAGTCGGCAAAGCGCCGTTAATACGGTTCTCGTCGGTTATGATGCCGTCGATAATGGGAACGTTGAAGTCAACCCGGACAAGGCACTTCTTGCCTTTTACGTTGACGTCCAGAATTGTTTTTTTATTCATATAAAAATCTCCTGTAAATGAATTATTAAATTACCATAAATGATTATACCACTTAGGGCGCGACTCGGCAATAAAATTATGGTCTTTTTTGGTTTTTTTATAAAACTTTTCCTGTTTTTATAACTTAATATTCAAAACTAGGTTGTACGAATTCCGTTAGGCGCGCGCCTTCACGGAGCGGCGTTGTCAGTTCCGCGTCGACCTTTGAGTCCCGAAAATTGGGGAGGAAACCGCGGGAACTTACAAAAAAAGCGTCATTAAAAACCGAAAATATCGTAAAAGCATAAAAAAACGAATGCGATTTGAGCGCGCGTAGCGAGTAGTTGTCAACGGGCGCGCTTGACATATGCACGGCGAAGTCGGCGCCGCTTATGAAGAGGTTCCTTACGCTGTCTGCTGCAAGGACGTCCTTGCCGACTATGACTCCCGCCTTTCCCAAATGTGTGACATATATTCTCTGCCTGTCCGAAAGGCAATAGCTTTCATCTGTAACGCTGTCGGAAACCCCGAGAATTTTGCCGTTATCTATGACCAGAACCGAATGATATTGTCTATCCTCAATTTCCGCCACAAAATTCATAAATAAAAGCAGTTTGCGCGCATAAGAAAGCTGCGCAAGCCTTTTGGTAATCGAGGGCTTCTTAAGCTCCTCAGAAAGGGAAATTTTTCCGTTAAATATAAAAAAGGCGATATCGCAATCTGCCTCTTCCAATTGGTCAATGTTATTACAAAAGAAGGTTTTGCACAGCATATAGCATACTATGCAAAAGATGCAAGCTTTTGAAACTCCGCGAGCGTCAATAAATTCTGTCGATGAGTTCCAAAGCATCTTTGAGCTCCGCCATGCTCTCCGCGGCGAAGGACTTTTCTTTGATTATTTTTGCATTCTTGCGGCCTTTGACGTAAAAAGCCACTTGCTTTTTCATATTGTTGGTCACCACCCTTTCGGGAAGGTGATTCAGCAAAGCTATATGCGTCAATATAGTCTCCTTGAGGTCAAACTCGAACTCCCCGCCTGCAAGCTCGGCAAATATCTGCGGTCTGCCTATGGCGCCGCGCGCCACCATAACGCCGTCAACGCCGCATTGCTCGGTCATTCTCAAATAGCTTTGTTTGTCCGTAACGTCCCCGTTGCCTATGACGGGAATTTTTATGGCTAGCTTGACTTGTTTTATTATGTCGAGGTCTACTTTTCCGCCGTAATACATATCTCTGGTTCTGCCGTGCACGGTTACTGCCGAAGCGCCGCCCTGCTCCAATGCCTGCGCAACCTCGACGGCGTTTTTGTCCCTGTCGGTAAAGCCCGCCCTGATTTTTGCGCTAACAGGTCTGCCTCCGGCTGCAGATACTGCCGCCTTCATTATTTCATACACAAGCCCGGGATCGGTCATCAGCGCGCTGCCCTCTCCGTTGCGCACTATCTTGGGTACGGGACAGCCCATATTTATGTCGATTATGTCAAAGCCCGAAAGCTCTTTCATGGCTACGGCATAAGCGACAATCTCCGGCTGACTGCCAAACAGCTGCACTCCTTTCGGACTTTCTTCGGCGTGAGTGAATAACAAATCTTTTGTATTCTCATTTTTGTAATACAGCCCCTTGGCGCTTACCATTTCGGTAAACGTAAGCGCCGCGCCGTAGCGGCGGCAAAGCGCTCTCATTCCTGCATCGCTAAAGCCGGCTATGGGCGCCAGGAGCAAATTATTTTTTAATTCTAAACTGCCAATTTTCATAGCACGGGAGTTTCAAAGGACTTTGCCTCTTGATACCATTTTTCCATTTCATCCAGCGTGCAATCCTCAAGCTTCTTTCCTACGAACTGCGCCCGTCTTTCAACATACAAGAACCTTTTTATGAATCTGTTCGTCGTGCCGTTCAAGGCAAGTTCCGAATCTATATCCAGCATCCGTAGTAAATTGACGACGGAAAACAGCAAATCTCCGCCCTCGCTCTCAATATGTGCATGGCTCTCCGCCTCGCGCAGTTCCTGTATTTCTTCAAATACCTTTGCATACGCCTCATCCGCACTAGGGAAATCAAAGCCTGTCTTTTTTATCAGCTTTTGTACCTTTTCGGCTCTCATAACTGAACCGAAAGTGCGAGGTACGGCTGCTATCTTGTCGCGCAGAGCGGTTTGACCCTTCTCTACTGCCTTAGCTTGTTCCCAGAACTTTAAAGCCTCCTCGCTATTGCCGGCTTTGTCGGAGCCGAATATATGTGTATGACGGAATACCAGCTTTTTGCAAAGCGCAGACAGCATTTCGGCAGTTGTGAACCTGCCGTCGTCCTCGGCTATTACGGCGTTAAACAGGCCTTGAAGAAGTACATCGCCCGACTCCTCCAACATCTTGTCGCTGTCGTCCAGCTCTACGGCTTCTGCGAGCTCGTACGCCTCCTCAACGGCGTTGCTGCGTATGGACATATTGGTCTGCTTTTTGTCCCACGGACAGCCGTCCTTGTCACGCAGTCTTTTTATTATTTCCACCAAATCGCCGAAGCTGTAAACAGCCCTTTCCATAAATGGTCGGGGCAAAACGGTTATGTACGCATCGTCATACTGCACTTCGGGATTGCCAAAATACTGCTTCAGCTTGGCTCTCACCGCGGCAAAATCCGTAATGCCGTAAATAATTAGCGGCAAATTGTTGTCGAAACTGTTTGTGCGCCGCGCAAGAAAGTCCTTTTGCGTCATAAGCACAAAGCTGTCGAAGTTCTTAATCAATTTTTCGGGTAACTGCATCCTTCCTCCGTAAAATCCTGCTGATAAACAGCCAGAACCTGCCAAGCGGCAACGCCCTGATTTCCGCCTTTTCGAAAATGCCCAGTCCAAACAGCGACAACACATACGCCAGCGCCGCAAGAGGCGCGGCTATCCATAGCGCACGGGCAGCGCCGAAAAAGGCGGCAGCAAATATTATTACGCTCATTATAACACCGCAAACGGCTATTAGGCTAACGTTTTTTATCATTGAAGGATTTTTCCCAATAAGATTGCGCAGCAAGCCGAGGTTGATAAGCGCGTACAAGCCGAACCCCGCCGCCGAAGATATCGCCGCGCCTTTTATGCCAAGAATAGGCAAAAGCACTAAGTTAAGCGCTATTTTTAGAGCCACACATCCCGACAGCGCTTTTACCGGCGCGGAGGTTTTTCCCAGCGCTTGAAGCACGGACGAGCTTATTTGACCCACCGCCAGCCCGAAGATGTTCGCCGCTTCTATCCGCATAAGCAACGCCGCCGTCTTAAGCTGTCCGAACGCCAGCACAGGATAAAGCAACGCGAGAATTTCTTCGGCAAGGAAAAGGAACATAATAATAAACGGCGCGCCGATAATAAGCGAAAGCTTCAAGCACATTGCGCTTTTCGCCGTTATTGAGCCTAGATCGCGTTGCACCTTGCCTTCGGAAAGTAGCGGAACCACCGCCACGCCCAGTGACAAGCTCAATACTATCGGCAGATTGATGAGAGGCGCTACCGTGCCGCTCCATAAGCCGTAGTCGGTAGTCGCGCCGATTATGCCGCTCGCGCCTTTTAGCAAATTGACGATTATCAAACTGTCAAGGAACAGTGAAAGCGGAATAATTATGCCCCCCAAAGTCAAAGGTACTGCCACCGCCGCCACTTCTTTGAGGTTGTACTTCATTTCTGCGGCGGTTATGCCGGAAGTAAGCGCCTGCTTGTCCTTGTACATAAAAAAAAGGAGTAGCATAGTAAAAAGCTCCGATGCCGTCACCCCTAGCAAGGCGCCGAGCACGGCGGTGCCCAGTCCTTTTTGTATTAGTAATCGGGCAAGGAGCAGTCCGACTCCCAGTTTGACAATACTTTCGGAAATTTGGCTGATAGCCGGAGGCAACATATTCTTGTGCCCCATAAAAAAACCGCGAAACACGGATATGACGCTGACAAATACTATTGCCGGCGCAATGACGATATACCCCGGCGCAGTCATGGCGTTGGCTTGTAGCAGCGATAGCGGCTTTGACAAGGCTATAAGCGCCAACGTCGCCACCACTCCGAACAGCGTCAACCCGATAAACGCCGAATGAAATATTTTTGAGGTGTCCTGTCCCAGCGCCCTTTTTTGACTTATAAGAATGGCGATAGCCGACGGCACGGCGCCCGACGAAATCGTAAGCAACAGGGCGAATACCGGAAATACCAGTTGGTATACCCCCATGCCCTCGGCGCCAAGTATGTTTGTCAACGGAATGCGGTAGCAGGCGCCTATTATTTTGGCGATTATTGTCGACACCGCAAGCAGCGAAGCGCTTCTTATTAAATTCTTTTCACTCAAA
Organism: Clostridia bacterium; assembly: GCA_028703745.1. Lineage (GTDB taxonomy): Bacteria > Bacillota > Clostridia > Christensenellales > DTU072 > DTU072. The sequence continues at coordinate 1,935 of JAQVME010000069.1, read as the reverse complement.
ACTGTTTTGAAAGGAATTCTGCGGCAACCTCGGCTATGGCGCGACCACACTCTCCCGCGCCCTTTTGGGATATCAAAACCACTCCGCCTATTATATCGCCTTTGAAAAGTATGGGCGCTACCGCCATATCTTTGCCGCTCTCCTTCTCTCCCGTGACGCTAATTACGTCCGTTCCGTAAAGATAGACGCTCTTGCGGCTTTGGAGAAGCTTTTCCAGCGCCGGAGAAATCTGTTTGGATAAATAAAGGTTTTTGTCCGCCGCGCACGCCACTATATTGTCGTTGTCACAAATTAGCGTATTGTTGCCCGTGACTTGGAAGATAGCGTCGGCATACTCCTGCTCAAAATCCTTAAGCGCCTTTATTGCCGAATACTTCTTTAGCACTATTTGAGAATTGTTATATACGCATACCTCCATCTCCTCGCCTTCCTTTATCCGTAGAGTCCTTCTCATCTCTTTGGGAATGACCACTCTGCCGAGCTCATCAACTCTGCGCACTATTCCGGTTGTTCCTTCCATAAATCTCCTCCATTTTATTAATAGATTGTGATATATGCATACGAATAATACATAGAGCGCAAGGCGCGCATATAAAAACAAACAAAAAATAGCAAGGCTTATTTCTCATACTTGTACGGCAGTGTCTATATATTTAGATATGGGCGCTTATAAAAGAATAGTAGGTCTTGCCGTCGGCATGAGTCTGGTGCTGGCTTTCAGCATGGCAAACGACATACTCACGCGCCATCATTCTGTTTTCTTTTTCAGTCCGCACGGCTTCTATAATGCGGCCGTTCACGCCACCTTGGGCTTTATCGAAAAATGCATAATGGCTCTGCTGATAGTCTAAAGCCTACTAAAGAAGGAATACAAGCTTTATCTTCCGCTTTGGGTATGCCTTTTTTGTCTGGATTTGATATCAACGGCTTTTTTGCTAGCCAACGGCAGCGTTTATCTCTTTTTCTCGATGAGTTTCATATGCGTGGCAACCAGCCTTCAACTGCTTTTTTTATACATAAAAAATACCAGATACCTGGGCTTTCTTATGCTGCCCGTTGCCATCTGGTATATTTATTTGTTTCTTCACAATTATGCTTTTGTTCTTGTCAATTAATCAAGTGTCAATATGCACTTCGAGGGGCATTTTGCCACGCATTTGCGGCAATTCGTACATTTGTCATAATCGAATACGGGGAGATCGTCCTTCATCGTGATTGCGCCGTACTCGCAAACCTTGGCGCAAAGACCGCAGCCGATACAGCCCACGGAACAGATATTCCTGACTTCCTTGCCCTTTTCGTGGTTGCTACAGGCGATATATACTTTTGCTTTTGCCGAAATTCTCTTCATCAAACTCTTCGGACAAGCAATAATACACGTTCCGCATTGAGTGCATTTGCTCTGGGTTATTACCGCTACGCCGTTGCCGGGAATGTCAATTGCGTGGTACGGGCAGACGTCGACGCATTTTCCCGCGCCGATACAGCCCGTAGGACATGCCTTTCTGCCTCCGGCAAGCAGCTCTATGCTGGCGCAGTCGCCGTAGCCCTGGTATTCGTACTTATCAAGGCATCTGGCTCCGCCGTTACAGCTGCATACTACTATTGTCGGCTCGATATTGCCGTCCTCGCCGCCTATTATTTCGGTTATCTTCTTTCTGTTATCGCTGGGCGTGGACGCGCAGTCGGAGAGCTTTGCCTTGCCCTCAATTAGCGCCTTAGCGAACGCCGCGCAACCTGCTTGTCCGCAGCCTCCGCAATTTGCGCCCGAAAGCAGAGAAGTTATTGCCTCCTCCCTTTCGTCTTTGACAACGGCGAGTTTTTGTCCCGCCACCGCCAGTACTACGGCGAACACCGCCGCCATAAGTCCCAGAATTATTAAAGGTAAAACTATTTGCATTTTGTACTCCTTCTCCGGTTAAAAAGTCATACCGG
>JAQVME010000068.1 GCA_028703745.1 Clostridia bacterium | reverse complement strand
CTCATGATAAATGAATTCGTCACGTTCGGTGAGCATCATTATGCCGTCTAATGTCAGAAAACGACCGAATTCTGCCGAATCAAACACCGATATTGCTTGATAATCACTCTTTTCATAGTGAAGCTGACGTGTGAGTTTTATAGAAAACCGCACGTCCGGCGTATGATACTCGCTATACCACAAATCGTCCATTTTATTCTCCTTTAAGCACGTTCAAACGGCTTATATCCATACTTTCCGGACCGGTAATAACGCAGCCCTTTTCCTTTGCATACTTTATATAATCAACTATTTCCGTCGTGATACCCTCACCCGGAGCAAGTATGGGGATGCCCGGCGGATAGCACATTACGAACTCGGCGCAGACCTTTCCGGCGCACTCGGCAAGAGGAAGACTGTTTTTTTCGGCATAAAACGCCGTCTGCGGCGATACCGTCACCTTCGGACTGATATATCCGCTCTCGAGCATATCCCTATCGTCCTTTTTATAAACTCTTTGAATCTCACCCAGCGCGCTGATAAGCCGCTCGATATTCTTATTTTTGTCGCCCACAGAAATATAGGCAAGGATATTCCCGAGGTCTCCGAATTCGATTTGAATGCCGTACTCGTCACGGAGCAGGTCGTATACCTCAATGCCCGCCAGCCCCAGTTTCAAGGTGTTCACCGAAAGCTTAGTGGTGTCAAAATCAAAAACGCTGTCTCCGTTTATAAGCTCCGAAGAGTATGCATAATAATCGCCTATGGCGTTTATTTCGTCCCGCGCATATTTTGCAAAGCGCTTTACCTTTTCAAAAATCTCTTCTCCGTACAGAGCAAGATTGCGCCGCGAGATGTCTAAACTTGACAGTAAAAGATACGACCCGCTGGTGGTTTGGGTAAGATTGATAATCTGACGGACGTAGTGAGCGTTGACTTTTGCGCCGCAAAGCAGCAAAGAGCTTTGGGTCAGGGACCCTCCGGACTTATGCATACTTGCCGCCGCCATATCGGCGCCCGCCGCCATAGCCGAAACGGGCATATCCTTTCCAAAATAAAAATGAGTGCCGTGCGCCTCGTCGACAAGAACCAGCAGTCCGCTCTCATGCGCAACTTGCGTGATTTGCCTCAAATCGGAGCATACGCCGTAATAAGTGGGATTATTGACAAGTATTGCCTTGGCGGCGGGGTGCTCGGCAATGGTGCGTTTTACGTCGTCAACGGACATTCCCAGCGCAATCCCCAGCCGTTTGCGGGTCTGCGGATTTATATAAACGGGCATAGCGCCGCAAAGCACCAGCGCGTTGATTACGCTTTGATGCACGTTGCGCGGCAAAATGATTTCGTCACCGCTTTTTACGCTCGAAAGTATCATTGCCTGAACGGCAGAGGTCGTGCCCCCCACCATAAAAAAGGCGTGCGCCGCCCCGAAGGCTTCGGCGGCAAGCTCCTCGGCATCCTTGATTACGCTTACCGGATGGCAGAGATTGTCCAAAGACTTCATAGAATTAACGTCCACGGACAGGCATTTTTCTCCCAAAAATTCCGTCAACGGCAGATTGCCCTTGCCGCGCTTATGTCCGGGCACGTCGAAAGGCACCGTGCGTTCGTATCTCATACGCTCAAGCGCCTCAAGCAGAGGCGCTCTGGTCTGGTCTTTCAATGCGCCGCCTCCTGATAAATATTTGAGCCGCTGAATATCTCTATCATCTCACAACGCAGAGAATTGGTTATGTCCAGCCTTATTTTTGGCGGAATCTCATAAACGTCGGAATTGAACAGATAGTTTTGCAGCACCAAATCCTTGATGAGCATTTTTGTGTGAAAGATATTGGAGTGATAGACGTTGACGTCAACGGCATCGTATTTTTGCAGAATATTTCTATTTATATAATCCTGAATAGACGTGATTTTGTGGTCGTTGAACAGCTTCTTGCCCTCCATATTCCTGGTAAAGCCCCGCACGCGGTAATCCATAGTTATTATATCCGAATCAAAACTCCCAATAAGGAAATCCAGCGTGGAAAGCGGCGTAATCTCCCCGCACGTAGCCACGTCGATATCCACACGGAAAGTGGCGATGGAAGTTTCGGGATGATACTCGGGATAGGTGTGCACGGTGACGTGGCTTTTGTCGAGATGCGCCACTACCGTTTCGCCGCTGCGCACCTTCACCATGCTCTCTTCTGCAATCAAGAAGGTCACGCTTGCGCCCTGCGGCTCGTAATCCTGTTTTGAGATATTCAGCACCGTTGCGCCGATCATCTCCGTAAGCTTTGTCAAAATTGCGGTCAATCGCTCCGAATTATACTGCTCGTTGATGTATTTTATATAGTCCTGCTGTTCCCGAGCCGTTTTTGCATAGCAAATATCGTAGATATTGAAGCTCAAGGACTTCGTCAGGTTGTTGAACCCGTATAGCTTTATTTTTTCCATTTTATTACCTCCACAAACAAAAAGATGTGCCTCATACTGTGGCACATCTTATAAAAGCGTCAACGCAATTTTCAGTCAACCAAAATTCAAAGACACCGCATACGGGCAGAGAAATCGGCCTACTGTCAAGTTTTCAGAGTCTATATAGTAAGAACTACTTTTACTACTCTTATTGATCGTTTCACAAGTGTGTACCCTAGTACACTTGGTTATGAAGTAACCAACTGGCAATTGAGTTGCCAACTTATAAAAGTTGCTCTCTTAACGCAATCAATAAGGTGAAGATATCTTCACCGTTAGCAGTTGACCCGGCATCCTTGTGGCCTTTTGCTTCATTACTGAAACGGGTCAAAGTCGTTCTCGCTATACGCGATTGAAACCAAAATTATCATATGATATAGCCGGCATTTTGTCAAATGTTTTTTCATAATTATTTTCGCGAAGTATCGGTGCCTTCGCCGAATGAAAAAACAGCCTTGTCATTAATTCAAAAAATCGTCCTTTGTTGCGTATGTTACATAATCCGCATACCGGCGATGATACGGAAAGCTTTGAATAATATAATCCGTAACCGCAAGGCCGCCGCGGTTGCTAAGTCGTATAAGTGCGGCTAACCGCCCTTGCAAAAGCCCTTTTTCTGAAAGTTAATTGTATTTGTAGCCTAAGCAACGGAACAATACCAATATTAGCTATATCTTATATGCGAGGCATTTTTTTACTAATGGTGCTTATACGGACGCTATCGGTTGTATTTCTTATAAAAAACGGCTTTTTCTAAAATGAACGCATTGACATTTTATACCGATAAGCTTAATATATAATTAGTTTAATTTCCAAGGAGCATAAAATGACAAAAAAGCTGATTGTTTTGGCGCTGATTATTGTGCTTGCGGCCTCTGTTTTTTCTTTGTCCGCATGTAGCAGCAACCAGCCGCTTATCGTTTACCTCGGCGACTCCATAGCCGAAGGCATAGCGGGTATGTCCCCTATATCGGAGCGCGAAAGATACGCGTATTATTCTGTGCTGGGCATCCGCAACAACTACATATACAAAAATCGCGCCGTCAGCGGACACCAGACAAAACAAATGCTGGATCTTATAAAGCAAGAGGATTCCGACGTCAGAATGATGCAAACCGTACTTAAGACCGCCGACATTATTCACGTTTCTATTCTGGGCAACGACCTTTTACAAAACAATCTCGGCGAGCTTATCCTTGATATAGCAAACGGTAATAATGTGGTCATCGACGACATACTTTCAAAAGCCACCGTGAATTTTTCCGAGATTGTCGATGTGCTGAAAGGCTACAACCCGGACGCTACGCTGATGTTCCAGACGGTTTATAACCCAATGTTCCCCGAAGCCACTTTAATAAATGAAGCTACGCGCACTTCTCTTGCCGCCTTAGATATAACGGAAGAGCAATACCGTCAGCTCGCCGCCGACATACTGGCGCGGCTCAACGGCATAATTCATGCCTACCTTCAGGCACACCCCGGAGCGTTTCATATCATAGATGCCAACGCGGAGTTTCAACGCATCTTCAACGAAAACCCCGAACGCGGCAGAGCGCTGATTTTCGGCGACTTCGTCCACCCCTCCATTGAAGGTCACGCCGTTATGGCAGACCTAATTCAAGCAAAGCTCGAGGACTTGGATTTGGCAAAAGCCGCCCCTGCTTTGCGCAGATATAAGGATCTAAAAATTGAGCAGTTAAAGGACCTTTACAGCGACAGCTTGGACGTAAGCGCCATAAAAAAGCAAATCCGTAATGCAAAGTCGAATGAAGAAGTCACACAGCTGTATCTCGCCGCCATAAAAGGCAAGACGCCTGTCTACGCCTAACCCAAGGAGGATTTTGAAATGAAAAATATATTCAGAAAGACAACTATCGCGGCGCTGGCGCTGCTATTACTCCTCAACGTATTTGTTTTGGTCGCCTGCAACCGCACCATAAAAGCAGATACCGTTTATTATATTGATACAAAAGAAAGCAAGATTATGAACATCCCCCTAACGCTTATTCTTGACAAGGAAAGCAACATAACCCTCCGCAAGGACGGTACGGCAAGCGTCTCAATAAAGACGAGCGCGGCTTTTGCGGGCGCGCTCAACCTTATGCTCTCAAACGAAGCCGTTTCTGATTTTGACCTGCAACCCATCATTGAGGGAATGGCGATGGATTTCTTCCCCGGCTTTACTCTCGAGGACATGCAATTTACGTTTAACCTATTGAAGCACAGTCTGAACCTGAGCATTGTAGGTCTCGACCCTTCCGATCCGAATGTAAAGGCCATATTCGACGAAATCGCCGAAACCGGAAAAGTACCCTCGAACATTACTTTGCCTCAGGGTATAGGCATAGAATACAATGCCGAATACCGCATTGAGAAGGTCACTTCTGAATTCTCCGGCGAATACACCGGCATATTTATGGGCAAGCAACACAAGAACGGAGAGCCTTACATAATGATGACTCTGCGTCAACAAAAGGACAGCGACAAACAAGAGATTTATTTTAGAAATGAGATGATAAACTTTACCCTTATTGCCAAAGAAGCCTAAACAATGGCAAACAAATAAGAAAAGGCGCTCTCCGAGAAGAAGGCGCCTTTTTGCTATGTATTTTATATTTTGTTAGGGGCTATTGCGGCATTTCAAATATTCTGTCAGCATACGTTGACCAAACCGAGGCTGTCTTATAGGCGTTCAGAAACTCAACGAGGACATATATCAGCGCGTCACTGTTCATGCTATTGAAGGCTAACGTGTTGAGATCGGGAGGCGCTCCATAGAGCGTAAGCGTCAGCATTGCTACGCATTGTGAAAAAGCATATGCGCCTATGGAGACCAACGACTCGTCGCGAATTTCTACGGACTTCAATTTTTTGCATTCGTTAAATATTCCGGAACTAAGAGAATTAAACCCTTCGGGCAGTATGACTTGCAATATCCCGGTACGCTGAAAGGCGTATTGACCTATCGAGATGGACTTCAATTCGGGCGAAAGCTGGCTTCTGTCGGCAAAAGTCAATTTTGACAGCCGACTACAATTATTAAAAGCATAGTCTCCAATAAACACCACTGATGTGGAAATAAATATTTCAGACATTTCGCAATAAGAAAAAGCAAAACTGCCGATTGTTCTGAGACCGTTCGGAAGGGAAACGTATATTATGGGGCACCATTCGAACGCACGTTCGCCGATGGTCTGAATCGCAGACCCTTCTTCAAAGATGACCTCTCTAAGGTAATCATCATCGCCGAACGCTCTTAATCCTATACTTTCGACGCTTGCGGGAATAACCAGTCTCTGCAATAAGGTATTGACAAAAGCCTCATCCCCTATTGATACTAACCCGCTACTTAGAGATATCTCTTTCAATAAGGTTTGCTTGAATGCCCCCGCGCCGATATGAGTTACGGTGTCGGGCATAGATACTGAATTCAGATAAAAACAAGCGTTAAAGGTATAATCGGCTATCTCTGCTAAACCTGACGGAAGGTCGATGGAAAGCAAAGCGCAATGCGCGAACGCTTCCGCGCCTATTCCTATCATGTCCGTGCCCTCAGCGAAGGTTACGATTGTTAAATTTTCGCATTCCGAGAAGGCTACTTCCCCAATAACTTTTATGGTAACGGGGAAATGTATTTCGTAAAGCCTTGTGTTGCAGGCAAAGGCTTGGTCTCCTATGAGAATAATACCCTGCTCAATACCGTCAATTATACTTTCCTCAAAGGTTACGCTATAAAGACGAGTGCCATAAAACACCTGCGCCCCGATTTCTTTGACTCCGGAAGGTATGATTATTTCGCGAAGCAGCCTGCAATTGTAAAATGCGCCTTGGGAGAGTATTTCGACATCGGGCAGATTTATGAAGGTCAACCCGCTGTTGGCAAAAGCCCACTCGCCCAAATACTCAAGAGAACTGCCGGCAAAAACCACCTCTTTAATGTTTGGGGTTTCGGCAAAAGCGGCTTCACCAATATAACTCAGCGTTGAGGGAAGGCGCAACACTCCCTCCAACAAAGAGCAATTGTTGAAAGCGTTCACACCTATAGTTTCAAGACCTTCGGAGAAAATTATTTGTCTAAGCGGACTGTTAGCAAAGGCATAGTCAGATATTTCTATTATGCTTTGCGGCAAAAACAAATACGCAATCTGATTTTGCCCGGTTCCGCCGACCAAAGTCTCGGCAAGCACGGGGTTTGTGCCGTCGCCGATACGGAAAACAGGTTTTTCTCCGTTCGTGCCGTCATCGTACGTTTCGGGAATGGCTATTTGTCTTTGATAGAACGGGTGTGAAACGGCTGTAACGGTATAGCCATCATTTTCGCTGTCATAAACGAAGGTAATCACCTCGCCTTCTCCGAAAAAGTCATCCTCCCAAAAGGCATAGCATGTAGTAGTTATATAATGTGTAAAGAAAGGAATGGGAACAGGTATATAACTGTCTTGGGAAAGAGACCAGCCGAGGAAGGTGCATTTTTCTTTCAACGGCGCGGCGGGCAATTCAAAAAGAATGTTCGCCATTATGCCGTCCACCTCTCCTC